>JALYLU010000765.1 GCA_030774075.1 Actinomycetota bacterium
CGCACTGCGAGCCACCACTCGCGACGAACGCCGACGCCGCGTTCATACGGGCCGACTCGTCGAGGCCTTCGATCGTCGTCACCGCGCGTCCCTCGATCCGCGCGACCGGAGTGACGCACGCGACGCGCGGCTGACCGTCGACGAGCACGGTGCAGCACCCGCATTGGCCTTGCGGAGCGCAACCGTCCTTCGCCGACATGACACCGAGCCGTTCCCGCAACACGTTCAAGAGCGATTCGCCGCGTTCGACGTCGGCGTCGACGACGACGGAAGCACCGTTGAGCACGAATCTCATCGGCATCGGCATCGCGGCGACGGTAGTCGCCACCCCAACCGCGCCCGGACGCGAAACGACCCCGCCAGGGCGGGGCCGTCACGTGTACTCGGGAAGGAGGGTCAGGAGAACGACTGGCCGCAGCCGCAGGTGCGTTGGGCGTTGGGGTTGTTGATCGCGAAACCCGCGCCCTGGAGGCCGTCCTTGTAGTCGAGCGACGCACCCTCGAGGTGCTGCGCGCTCGCGGGGTCGACGACGACCTGCACGTCACCGTAGGACTCGACGATGTCGTCGGCGGCCTTCTCGGTGTCGAAGAACATCTCGTACGACAGGCCGGAACACCCGCCGGGCCGCACCGCCACCCGCAGATACAGCTCAGCCTGGCCCTCGGCGGCAATCAACTCCTTGACCTTGGTCGTTGCGGTCTCGGTCAGGGCAATCATCTGGGCCTCCGTGAACACTTCGACTTCGGACTACGGGTACGACGCTTTTCTGGATACGACACTGTTAGGGATACGACGCTGGATTCAGGATACTTCGACCGCAACGGTCACCCGGCACGGGTCGCGGTCGTACAACGTCGAGAAGTCCTCGACTCTTCCCCCGCCGACGGATGAGACCACGCCTTCGCAGATGCCACGATGCAGGTTGCACACGAGCTCCGGGTAGGCCTCGGCCAGCTCCCGGAACGGGCAGTGCAGGAACGCGATCTCGGCGCCGCCGTCGGGCCGGGCCTCACGCTTGGGATCGAAGCCCAGACGGTCCATCTCGCCGAACAGCGCCTTGACACATGACTTCGAGTGGGTCCGTCGACCCGCCTCGACGCCCCACGACCTGCCCGCCGCGGTCGCGTCGACGGCCTCGGCACCGACGCGCTCGGCCAGCATGGCGAGCATGCCCGCGAGCACCGTGTAACTGGGTGGGTCGAGACCCAGGCCGGGCGCCCCCGCGGCCAGCGAGTAGACGTGCTGGGGCCGACCGACAGTTCCTCGGTGCACGGGCTCGACGTCGACGAGACCGGCTTCGCGGAGCCGTTCCAGATGAAGTCGGACCGTATTCGCGTGCAGGCCCAGTCGCTCGGCCAGCTCGGTCGCAGTCAGCGCCGAGGTAGAGCTCGCGAGCTCCTGGTACATGGAGAATCGAGTCTCGTCGCCGAGCGCTTTCAAGACCGCGAGCAGGTCCATTTCCTTGACGGTACTTTGCGATCGGGCATATTTTCAAGGTATTCACTGGTTTTATTCTTGGATGATGAGCGATCCGACCCCCACTCCCGAACCGAACTCCCCGGCAGTCCCCTCGCTGGACGACGTCCGCGGCGTCCTGGCCGGGGTCCTCGACCCCGAGCTCCGGGCGTCGATCATCGATCTCGGGATGGTCCACGACGTCCGGGTCGAACCGAACGGTGACGTGGTCGTCAAGGTCGCGCTCACGACCGCGGCCTGCCCGCTCCGGGGCCAGATCGGCACCGACGTGCGCTCCAAGGTGGCCGGCCTGCCAGGAGTCCGAGAGGTCCGGGTCGAGTACGACGAGATGACCCAGGAGGAACGTTCGGAACTGATGCAGAAGGCGCGCCTGCGCGCGTCACAGGCGGCGCCCGCCACGGAGGTCCCCGCGACGACGCGGGTCATCGCGGTCGGCAGCGGCAAGGGCGGCGTCGGCAAGTCGTCGATCACCGCGAACCTCGCGGCCGCGCTCGCGGCGCGCGGCCTCACGGTCGGCGTCCTCGACGCCGACATCTGGGGCTTCTCCATCCCGCGGATGCTCGGCGTGAAGGGCCGGCTCGCGGGTGCGAAGGCGGCGGACGGCAAAGGCAAGATCGGACCCAACGAGGTGCCGGTCGGCGCCGGAGTGTTGCGGATCGTGTCGATGGGATTGCTCGTCGACGACGAGGACACCGCGCTCATGTGGCGCGGTCTCATCCTCGCCAAGGCGCTGGAGCAGTTCCTCGTCGACGTCAGCTGGGGTGAGCTCGACTACCTGTTGATCGACATGCCGCCGGGAACAGGCGACATCCAGA
>JALYLU010000766.1 GCA_030774075.1 Actinomycetota bacterium
GGATCCGGCCGCGACTGCGTAGTCGTCGGCCGCGTGCTCATCACCCGCGAGTCGCGCCATCTCGGCGCGTGTGCACCACGGACGAGCGGCGAGGACGCGAACGCCGAGCGGGAGGCGGAGACGGTCGACCGCATCGACGGTTCGGCGAGCAGGCGCGACGTCGAGCACCTCGGCGCCCGCGACAGTTGCTTGCGCTCCCGGCGAGCGCAGCACGAGCCGGTCGCCGGGTGTGAGGGGCAGTGGCGTCGTCAATGTCAGTCGTCCGAACTTGCCCTCGTCGTCGAGGAGTCGCAGCCGCGCGAGCTGTTCACCCGAGCCCGCATGCGCGTGCACAGTCGCGCGTCTCGGAAGCGATCGGCCGGGCAGAACGCGCAGCCGGACGTCGACCGTATCGACGACCGCCCACTGTCCCGGAACGACGATTGCGACCCCGCGCTCCAGGTCCGTGTGATCGACGCCCGCCAGGTTGAGCGCAACCCGATTGCCCGGAGACACGCGATCGAGCTGTTCGTGATGCGATTCGATCCGGCGGATGCGAGCCCGCCGGTCGCCCGGCTCGAGCGCCACTTCCTCGTCGCGCGTGAGCGTTCCGCCGGTGAGCGTGCCGGTCACGACCGTTCCCGCGCCCTTGGCCGCGAACACACGATCGACCCACAGGCGCGGTCGCCCGACGTCGCGGGGCGCGGGCGCGTTCTGCAGTACGGCGTCGAGCGTCGCGCGCAGGTCGTCGAGGCCGCGACCGAGCACCGAATCGACGACGACTACCGGCCAGCCGATGCGCTCCGCGACCTCGAGTTGCACGAGGTCTCGGGTTCCGTCGTCCACGAGCGCGGCCTTGGTGAGCGCGACCATGCCGTGGCGAACGTCGAGCAGGTCGAGGATATGCATGTGCTCTTCGGTCTGCGGCATCCAGCCCTCGTTCGCCGCGACCACCAGTAGCGCGACGTCGACCGCCCCTGCGCCGGCGAGCATGTTTTTCACGAAGCGCACGTGGCCGGGAACGTCGACGAAGCCGACGACCTGTCCGGATGGGAGTGTGCAGAACGCGAAGCCGAGGTCGATCGTCAGCCCGCGTTCCTTCTCCTCGGGGAGGCGATCGGGATCAGTGCCTGTGAGCGCCCGGACGAGAGACGACTTGCCGTGGTCGACGTGGCCGGCGGTCGCGACGACTCTCATTGTGTATGACGGTCGGGAGCGCGCAGCGCGGCGGCGAGCCGCGCGTCGTCGACCGGGTCGACCGTGCGTAGGTCACACACGACCCGGTCGTCGTCCACTCGCGGGACGATGCGCGCCGCCCGGAGTCGAGCAGTGAGCTCGTTGACCGACGGGGGCTCGACCGAGACACCGCACGACGGGATGGTGAGTCCCGGCAATGTTCCGCCGCCCGCGACCGCTTCGGTGTCGACGACCTTTGTACCCGGCGCCTCGGCGGCGATGTCTTCCGCGCGCACTCGCAGCGCGTCGACGGGCTCGCACGCCATGCGCCAGAACGGGATCGACGTCGCGTCCCCCGCCAAGTACGCGTGCGCGACCGCCTGGAGCCCCGCGAGTGTCAGCTTGTCGGCGCGCAGCGCGCGCGCCAGCGGATGCGCCTTCAATCGATCGATGAGCGCTCGGCGGCCGACGATGATGCCCGCTTGTGGTCCACCGAGGAGCTTGTCACCGGAGAAGGTGACCAGCGCCGCGCCCGCCTCGATGCACTGACGCACACCGAGCTCGTCGCGCAGCCAAGACGGTCGCTCTCGCAGCCATGGTGTCGCCTCGTCGAGCAGACCGGAGCCCGCGTCGACGATCACCGGCTCGTCGAAGCCGGCGAGCTCGGCGACCGGCGTCGAGGAGACGAAACCGATCATGCGGTAGTTCGACGTGTGCACCTTCAACACCAGCGCGACGTCGTCGGAGCGAGCGCGCTCGTAGTCGCTCAACCGGGTTCGGTTCGTCGTGCCCACCTCGATCATGCGGGCGCCGGTCTCGGCGAGGATCTCGGGTACCCGGAAGCCGCCTCCGATCTCGACGAGCTCGCCGCGCGACACCAGGACGGAGCGACCGCGCGCCAACGTCGCCAGGACGAGTACTACCGCGGCCGCGTTGTTGTTGACGACGATGCCCGCTTCCGCGCCGCACGCGGTCGCCAACAACGCGGCCGCGTGCTCGTGTCGCGAGCCGCGCACGCCCTCCGCGAGCCGGTACTCGACGTTCGTGTACCCGCTCGCGCGCGTCATGGAGTCGAGGACGTCCACGCCCAGCGGCGCTCGGCCGAGGTTCGTGTGCAACAGCACCCC
>JALYLU010000767.1 GCA_030774075.1 Actinomycetota bacterium
GCCGTCGGCGGGCGCGCCGAGCGCGTCGGCCAGCGCCTCGAGCGCGGCCTCGGCGAGCACGCCGTCGGCCACGAGATCGCGGATCTCGCAACCTTCGGGCGCCAGCTCGCTCGGCAGGTTGGGATAGGCGAAGAACGACACCGGCTCCTTCGCATCGACGAGCACCAGATGCCGGAGGCCCTGCAGTTGCGCCACCGCGAACTCCGCGAGATAGCCGAGCCGCTCCACCGTGGGCAGGCCCGCACCGCGTTCCAACCGCGCCGGGAAGGTCTCGCACAAGAGCTTGGCGCCGGTCGCCTGCGCGACCCGCGAGGCCGCGAGCAGTCCGCGCCCTCGCAGCGCCTTTCCGCCCAGCAGCAACGCCGTCGGCTCACCGCTGCGCAGCGCCTTCGCCGCGAGCTCGACCTCGTCCTCGAAAGAGAGGAAGCCGAGGTGGGCGATCGCCTCGGAACCGGGCTCGGCGCCTTCCGACCAGGAGGCGTCGGCGGGCAGGATCAGCGTCGCCACACCGCCGCGCCGCGCCTCGTTGATCGCTTCGACGGCGTCGGCGCCGACCGTCTCCGGTCCCTTCGATTCCCGTACCCAGCGCGACACGTTGCGCGCCACCCCGACGATGTCCGACGCCAGCGGCGCGTCGAACGCCTGGTGGTAGGTGGCGTGATCGCCGACGATGTTCACGATCGGCGTGCGGGCGCGCCGCGCGTTGTGCAGATTGGCCAACCCGTTGCCGAGGCCCGGGCCGAGATGCAACAGGGTGGCCGCGGGCCGGCCGGTCATGCGACCGTAACCGTCGGCCGCGCCGGTCGCGACGCCCTCGAACAACGCGAGGACGGGACGCATCTCGGGCACGTCGTCGAGGGCCGCGACGAAGTGCATCTCCGACGTCCCCGGGTTCGTGAAACACGTATCGACGCCGTTCGCGACGAGCGTCCGGAGCAGCGCGTGCGCACCGTTCATGGTTCGGTCTCCTCGGCTCAGTCGAGCAATGTTCCGGGGTTGAGGACGCCGTTCGGATCGAAGGCGGCCTTTATTCGACGCATCAATGCAATCTTGTTCGGGTCCTCGAGCTCGAGAAAGTACTGCTTCTTCTCCTTGCCGATGCCGTGCTCGGCGGAGATCGCGCCGCCCATCTCCACGCCGGCCCCGATGATCGCGTGCATGACGCGGTGACGCACCTCGTCGTCGGGCTGGAACACCGACAGATGGATGTTGCCGTCGCCTGCATGTCCGGCCGCGCTGACCAACGACGCGTGCTCCGAGGCGATCGCCGCCACGGCCCGCAGATACTGCGGCACCGAGGCACGCGGAACGACGACGTCGATGATGTCGTTCGCACCGAGCGCCTTCACGACCCAGAACGCTTTCTCGCGGGCTTCGAGCAGCAGCGCACCCGAACGCGGCGGCAGGACGTACACGTCGATCGCGCCCAGGTCGCTGACCTGCTCCGCGAGCGTCGCGACATCCTCTTCCAACCGTTGCTCCACGTGTTGCTCGATCACGACGATGAGATACGCGCGCGCCGCGGCTCGGACTTCGGCACCGACGCCGAGATCGAGCCCGACGTTCGCCGCGAGCGTGGCGAGCCCGCCGCCGTCGACGTACTCGAGCACGACGGGGTTCACGCCGCTGCGCACGATGTGCGGCACGGCCGATGCGATCTCGTCGACCGACGCGAAGGGTACGAGGATCGTCGCGCTGTGTTGTGGTCGCGGATAGATCTTGAGAACAGCCTCGGTCACGATCGCGAGCGTTCCCTCCGAGCCGATGATGAGCTGGGTGAGGTCGTATCCGGTCGTCGCCTTCACGAACTTCCCGCCCGTACGGATCACGTCGCCATTCGCGAGCACCGCTTCCAGCCCGAGCACCTGGTGGCGGGTGACGCCGTATTTCACCGCGCGCATCCCACCCGCGTTCGTCGCGACGTTGCCGCCCAGCGAGGCGCTGTTCTCGCCCGGGCACACCGGGTACACGAGACCCAGTGGGGCGAGCGCCGCGTCGAGCTGGTCCAGGCTGACCCCGGGTTGCACGACGGCGACGTGGTTCTCCACGTCGATCTCGACGATGCGGTTCATCCTCTCGAGCGCGAGCACTATGCCGTCGGCTCGGGGTACGCAGGCGCCGGACAAGCCCGTGCCCGCGCCACGAGCGGTGACCGGCACGCCGAGCTCGTCGCAGATTCGCAACACAGACACAACTTCGTCGGCCGAGCCTGCCCGCACGACGGCCAGCGGCCGGACGGGCACCCCCGTCAACGCTTCGTCGTGGGTGTATTCGTCGCCGAT
>JALYLU010000768.1 GCA_030774075.1 Actinomycetota bacterium
CGACCGAGGAGGCGCTGGCGCTCGTCCGCGAACGCGGGCTCGCCATGGCGGAGGCCGCCCGCGAGCGCCCTGGCTCGATGGCGGCGATTCTCGGCCTGGACGACCCGGTCGTCGAACGCCTTTGCCGCCAGATCTTCGGCGTCTGGCCCGCGAACTACAACTGCCCCGGCCAGATAGTGGTCTCGGGCGAGGACCCGGCCGTCGACGAGTGCTGCGACCAGGCGGTGGACGAAGGTGCACGGCGCGCGGTCAAGCTGCGCGTCTCCGGCGCTTTCCACAGCCCGCTTGTCGCGCATGCCGCGGAGCGGTTGAAGCCGGCGGTTGACCGGATCAAATTCCATGAGCCGACGGCGCCGTTCATGTCGACCGTCACTGCCAGGATCGAACCGGCCCATCGCATGGCGGGCCTGCTCGTCGAGCAGCTGACCGCGCCGGTCAAGTTCACGCAGGCGGCCAGCGAGCTCGCGCGCGAGGGCGTACGCACGTTCGTCGAGGTCGGGCCCGGCAACGTGCTCTCCGGTTTACTGCGACGGATCGACAACACCGCAAAGGCGATCCCGGTCAACAACCTGGCCGGTCTGAAGAAGCTCGAGGACGAGCTCGCGACCACCTGAGTGGGCAGGCGTCTCCCCCGGCCACATGGCTCGCCCTTCTGAGCGGCTGCAAACCGGAGCCATGCTGTGTCCTCGGTCGGCCGCGTGCTACCAGCACGCGACCTCCCTGCGTCCTTGCCTGGCTCGGTTTTCGCGCGTCAGAAAGGCGGCAATGTGACCGGCGGAGACACGTTCGCTTCGCTCGAAGGTAAGAACGCACTCGTCACCGGGGGGTCGCGAGGGATCGGCCGCGCCATCGCCCTCGAGCTGGCGCGGGCCGGCGCATCGGTCGTTGTCTGCTACCGCTCGGGCCGGGATGAGGCTGAGGCTGTCGCGGATGAGGCCGGGGGGCGGGCCCTGCAAGCCGACATCTCGAATGCCGAGGAGGCAGCGCGCCTGGTCGGCGAAGTGGGCGACCTCGACATCCTCGTCAACAACGCTGGCGTGACACGTGACGGTCTGCTCGCCCGGATGCCTGACGAGGACTGGCGCGACGTGCTCGAGACCAACCTCTCGTCCGTCTTCTACACCTGCCGCGCGGCAGTTCGGCCGATGATGAAGCGGCGCGCCGGATCGATCGTCAACGTCTCCAGCGTCGTCGGGCTGCACGGCAATCCCGGGCAGACGAACTACGCGGCATCGAAGGCCGGGATCATCGGCTTCACAAAGTCGCTCGCGCGCGAGCTGGGAAGCCGGGGAGTTCGCGCGAACGTCGTCGCTCCGGGCTACATCACGAGCAGGCTGACCGACGAGATCTCGGACGAAATGCGCACTCTGATGCTGCAGAACACTCCGCTGGGCCGGCTCGGAGATCCGGAGAACGTGGCCGGCGCAGTACGCTTCCTGTGCTCGGACGACGCTGCATTCATCACGGGGGAGGTGTTGCTCGTCGACGGCGGGCTGGGAATGTGAGTAGCAACTTTTCGCTCAACGGCCGCCGACGCGTGGTGATCACGGGCCTCGGCATGGTTTCACCGCTTGGGAACGACGTCGAGTCGTCCTGGCAGTCGCTGGTCAGCGGTGAGTCGGGCGCGGCGGAGATCACTGCCTTCGATCACACCGACTACGGCGTTCACTTCGCGTGCGAGCTGAAGGATTTCGACCCGACGACCTGGATCGACCGCAAGCGGGCGCGCCGGATGGACCGGTTCGCTCAGATGATCCTCGCGAGCGCGCGGCAGGCCGAACAGGACTCGGGCATCGAGATCGCCGGCCAGGAGGAGCGCGTCGGCGCTTCGATCGCAACCGGCATCGGCGGTCTCAAGTCCTTCCAGGACTGCTACGACGTTTTGAAGGAGCGCGGGCCGGACCGCGTCAATCCGTTCTCGATCCCCTCGATCATCCCGAACATGGGGGCGGGTTGGGTCTCGATCGAGCTTGGCACCAAGGGGCCTTTGATGTCGGAGTGCACGGCCTGCGCGGCGTCCAACATGGCGATCGGGGACGCCGCGGACGCGATTCGCCTCGGGCGCGCGGACGTGATGATCGCAGGCGGGACCGAGGCCCCGATCACGCCGGTCGGGGTCGCAGGATTCGACGCGATGCGGGCCCTGTCCCGGCGCAACGACGATCCGAAGGCGGCGTCACGTCCGTTCGATGCGGAGCGCGACGGTCTCGTGATGGGCGAGGCGGCTGCGGTGCTCGTGCTCGAGGAGCTCGAGCAGGCGCGCGGACGCGGCGCGAAGATC
>JALYLU010000769.1:0-188 GCA_030774075.1 Actinomycetota bacterium
TCGAGGTGCACGTCGTGTTGGACAACCTCTCCGCGCACAGCGCCCCACCCGTGGCCGAATGGCTCGCGCACCCGAAACGATCCCGGTGGCATCTGCACTTCACGCCCACCTCGTCGTCGTGGTTGAATCTCGTCGAGGGCTGGTTCGCGCAACTGACGAACAAGCGGCTCAAACAGGGCAGCTTCGAC
>JALYLU010000769.1:198-2277 GCA_030774075.1 Actinomycetota bacterium
CCCAAGCCCTTCGTCTGGCACACGCCCGCCAAGAAGATCATCGCCAAGGTGCGCCGAGGACGCGCCGCCCTCACCCACCAGATCAAATCCGCGACGCACCACTAGGGCGAAGAGCTCCTACACTTCAGCGGCGAAGGTTTGGCGTTTTGGTGCGGATCTTCTCATCCGAGGAAGCGCGAGGTCGTCGGGCCCGCTCCGAGACTGCGACAACGATCAATGACCGACACATCGAAGATGCACCACGCTGCGCTCGCCTTCGAGGCAAGGGGCCGATTTCGGGACGCCATCGACGCGTGGACCGTCCTGAATCGGGAACAACCCGATACCAAGATTGAGCAGCGTCTCGTCCGGCTGCGCCACGAGGCCGCGCTGCAGCCGGATCCGTCGGTGCCCATGGAACCCTGGCCGCGCACGCTGGCGGATCCGTTCCCGAACGTGTGCGGGCGACCACCCGAAATACTCGGCGATGCGCTCACGTCCGAAGTTCTCGGCGGGGCGATCCTTCACCATGGTTGTGTATTGGTTCGTGAGCTCGTGGAAGCTGATCGTGCTCATGAGCTCGTCGACGTCATCGATGCGGCGTTCGATGCGCGCGAGGCTCACCTGTCGGGAGCGTCGTTGTCCGAGACAGCACCTTGGTTCGCGCCCGATCCCGCGTACGACGCCGTGGGCGACCAAGCACTTCTGCAGCGCGCGCTGAACCGAACACTGAACGCGGTAATCGCCTCCGACTCGCCCCGAGCACTATTCAAGCTCATCGACGCTCTCGAACAGAACCGCGTTCCCGAGATCCTCGGCGGCTATTTCGGCGAGCCGCCGGTCCTCAGCGTTGAAAAGACGACTCTGCGACGTGTTCGGCCCGGGCCGTCTCCAGCGTGGCATCAGGACGGATCGTTCCTCGGCAGTGGCGTTCGGACCGTTGATGTCTGGGTTGCGCTATCGCGTTGCGGTGATGGCACCGATGCGTCCGGGCTCGAAGTTCTTCCGCTCCGTCTCGACACCATCCTGGAATGCGGAACCGAGGGAACAAGAACCGGGATTGAGGTCTTGGACGATCAAGTTCAGCGCGCCGGAGGAGGTATTGCTCCGGTCCGCCCAACGTTCGAGCCTGGCGACGCGCTGCTCTTCGACGAGATGTTCTTGCATCGAACCATGCCGGGACAAGCACGCGAGCGGTATGCGATCGAAGTTTGGACCTTCGCCTCCTCGAGTTGCGCGGAGTCGTACGTACCGATTGCGCTTTGAGGTGGCCGGGGCGATGGGGATGTCGGGACCATTCATCTCGGCGGGAACGTCAGGTAGCTGTCGACCTCGGGGGCTCGGTTCGCTTCGCGAGTGGCTTTGCGGGCATACCGACAACAGTGTGTCCGGCCGCGACGTCGGTGAGAACGAGCGCGTTCGCCCCGATCCGCGCGCCACTAGCGACTGTCACGGGTCCGATCACTATCGCGCCCGTGCCGACGTGCACGTTCGGTCCGATCGTCGTCCTCCCCGAATCGCACGGACCGGATCCGATTGTCACCCAAGGGTTGATGACCGCGCCCCTATGCACCTCAACGCAGCCGTCGATCGCGACTTGGCCGTGCGGGAAGTAGACGCCGGGATGAACGACGACCGAATCTCCGATGCAGATCTGCGCGGTCATTATCGCGAGCCGGTGCGCGACCCGCGGGAGCAAGGGAACGCCGAGAGCCTGAAGGCGCGCCTTTGCTCGATACAACGTCTGCGCGAGGAACGCGTCGCTCCTCCCCATCAGCCGGAGAGCCTGCGTCAACGTGTCGCCTCGACCCCGAAACTGCCAACGTTCGCTGCGGTACGCGGCCGTCACCGTCGCATCTGCCGTGAGCGCGTCGAAGAAGCGCGGGTGCCTCGCCTCGAGCTCGGCGGACGCGAGCCTCGCCGCGCGCCGCCTGTGACGATTCGACATGTCAGGAGTATCCCGCGAGGACGCCTACGGTGACCACAAGATGAGCTGTCTTTTCTCGAGAGGTGGCGACCTCCGGCGTGACCGCGCAGGGTCAGGCACGGTCGTACTGTTATGACGTGACGGGTCGGAAACCGCTGCCGGTGACCGTCGTT
>JALYLU010000770.1 GCA_030774075.1 Actinomycetota bacterium
GCTTGCATCGCATTCAGCAGGTCGGTCTTCGGGATTGTCGCCTGCCAGCGTTGGACCAACCCCCAGGGCAACATCGCGTATCCACCGTCGCCCAGGATCGTCTCGATGTAGTCCTTCGGCGTGCCGTTGGCCGAGCCATGATGTGCGATCTTGTAGAAGTCCGCCGAGGCGACGAGGGCCCTGCTCTCCGGGGTGCTGAGGACGTGGTCCCACGCGCCCTGTTGTGAGTCGCCGGGGAACACCAGGTGTAGGTCGGCGACCTCGAGCACCAGGAAGACGCTGGTGTTGTTGACCGATCGTTCGAGGATCGACGCAGCGGCGAGCAGGCCCGCGTCGTTGAGCTGATCGAGATCCTTGAGGGACTCGTGCGCCGCGGCGAGCAGCGGGTGCACACGCTGGTATTCGGCGGCCTCCATGACGAACGCGGCGGTGAAGAGTGGCCGATCGCTCGCGTCGGCCGGCTCGCCGTCGCCGTCCAGCGCGAGCCAGCCGGCCTGCGCCGGCGGGTCCATGTGCTTCAGGAAGGCCGGATCTCGGGATGGCCCCAGCACATGGACCTGCGCGTTCTTGATCGTGGTCGGGATCGTGCGTTGATCCGGTTCAACCGAGGGCAGGAACCGTACGGAATGCTTCGTACCAAATCCGAGGCCGTTGCGGGCGAGGAGGCGATCGGTCGCTCGCGCGTTGCGCGATGAGTTGACGGCGAACCAATGCGCGCTGGTCAGTGCGTCGGGCCAGGAGTCGGCGGCCAGTCCCCGCGTGCGCTGCTCGATCAGGCCGAGGAGTTTGTTGGTGGTGCTCTCCTGCGTCTGACGCAGTCGCTGTGCGTCGGCGTCGTCCAGATCCTCGACGAATGGCACCCAGACCTCGTCGACGGCAACATCCTGCCATGCATCAAGGGCGAAGCCGGCGATGTGGTCGGCGTGGTGATGGGTGGCGACGATGACGTCGACGTGCGGTGGCGTGGCGCCGTCGGGCGTACGCAGGTCGTCGATCATTGCCTTGACGGTCTCTTCGAGCGGCCGAGCCCGACCGTGCGGGTGGACGCCGCAGTCGACGATCATGCGCCAGGACTGTCGCCCCTGGTGCACCGTGACCAGGAAGGCGTCACCGAATCCGGCGTTGTACATCCGCGCGCTGACACTGAGCTTGGTATTAGTCATCGTTCTGCCTTGCTCTGGATGACCGAGTGCAACTGGGCGAAGGTGAGCCGCGACAGCGCCGGCGTCGCGGTCCAGGCAGAGAGCGCGTCCTGCTCCATCGCGGCATCCCGGAAGACTTCGATCGCTCGGAACCGTTCCATCCCGAGCCTGCCGTGCTCTTCGCCGAGGGCCTTGACGTCGGCTGGCAGGCCGTCAAGGGCGTCCGGCCCGCTGAGGGGCAGCGGCTTGATGACCAGTCGGTCGACCTTTCCGTCGATGTGGGCAACCAGCGTCGTGCCCGCGCGCATCGGCACCCTCAGCTCCTCGGGCACGGACTGGTCCTCGAGGTCACGGCGACGCTGCTGGAACAGTACGACGATTTGGGGCCGAGGCTGGCCGTCGGCTGCCAGTCGGTAGACCACGTTTACGGCGCTGAGTTTCGGTGGCGCGGCCTTGTCGGGATCCAACCCGAGTTCGACCGCGTGGGCCTGTGCCCATGCCGTCAGCGGGGTCGCGAACGGGTCCGCGCTGCTGGTCGAAGTGACCGTGGACTCGGCGTCCTCGTCGCTGTCGGGCTCGGACTGCACGTTGCCCGGGTCGCTGGTGCGGTCGAGATCCTGAGTTGCCGAGTGGATCAAGGCCGACAGCTCGGGCCCGATCGGTAGCACGAGCGGCTCGGCCAGCGAGGGCTTTGGCCAGGACAGCGCTTCGTCAGCCAGCGAGGAGATCCGCGGTGGGTAGATCCCCCGGAGCCGCAGGCACTCGACCAGGGTGGCGCGCAGCCGACCGGCGTCTTCGGGGTACAACGCGCGGTCCGCGGTGACAATGGCCCGGACCACGTCGCCGAACGTGACGTCGACGACCGGCAGGAAGTCGAAGGCGCGGACAACCATGCCGAGGAACCGATCGGCGGTCCGGCACGCTTCTGTCGCCACCCGTGCGACGAGGTCGGGGTGTAGATGACCCTGGGGCAGCACGCCACTGCCACCGGTCGCGATACGCAGCAGGTCGGCGATATTGCGCTTGTACGTCGCCAGGAACGCGTCAAACACCCCGGCGACGAAACATGCGCCACGCTCGTGGGGTTCGGTGGCGTTGCGGAAGCGTTCTGGAGTCGCCTCACGGTTGATCGC
>JALYLU010000771.1 GCA_030774075.1 Actinomycetota bacterium
CTTCGACCAGGACAAGGGGGAGCGCTGGACGCCGTACGTGATCGAGCCGGCCGCTGGGTTGACCCGAGCGACGCTCGCCTTCCTCCTTGACGCTTATGCCGAGGACGAGGCGCCCAACGCGAAGGGTGGTGTCGACAAGCGCACGGTGCTCCGGCTCGACCCGAGACTCGCGCCCGTCAACGTTGCCGTGCTGCCGTTGTCTCGCAACGCCGACCTCACGCCGAAGGCGAAGGACCTGGCGGCCGACCTGCGCGTCCGTTGGAACGTCGAGTTCGACGACGCCGGCGCCATCGGCCGCCGCTATCGCAGACAGGACGAGGTCGGGACGCCGTTCTGCGTCACCGTCGACTTCGACTCCTTGGACGACGGCGCGGTGACCGTGCGCGAGCGCGACTCCATGCGACAGGACCGCATAGGCATCGACCGCGTGAACGGCTGGCTCGTCGAGCGGCTCTCTGACGTCGCCGGCCAGCCGCGGTAGGGGGAATCGCCCGCGGGACGGCCCGAAGCGGCACAATGTGCCCGTGCCAACTCCTCCCAAGCCAGCGGATCGAGTGTTTCGGGTCATCGCCGTCGTCTTGCTCAGCGCCTCGATCGGTGCCGTAGTTGCCGGCTGCGGTGGCGACGGGGGCGCGAAGGAATCAGCCAGCTCGCTGCCTTCCTCCAGCATTCCCGGCATCCAAAGCCTGCCCGCCGCGGCCGCCACGCCTGGCACCAAGTTGACGCAGACCACGTCCGCAAAGGTGCTGTTCGTGCGGAATCAGAAGCGAAAGGGCCTGATCTCGCTCGCCATCGACTCGGTCCGAACCGGTAGCACCAGCGATCTTGCGAACTTCATCCTGAATCGGCAGGCGAAGTCGTCGACGCCCTACTACGTGGGCGTCACGGTCACGAACGTCGGTGGTGGCCACGTCGGGGGAGCACCCGTGCCGCTGTACGGCGTGAACGGTCACAACACCCTCTTGCCTCCGGCCGATCTGATGGGCAGCTTCAAGCCGTGCCAGGCCGACCGCATCCCGCGCCATCTGGGTAGGGGGCGGGCGTTCAGCACCTGCCTGATGTTTCTCTCACCCCGGCACGGCAGGCTGACCGCTGTCGAGTTCCAATACGCCTCGGGTGTCGAACCGGTGACCTGGGCCGTTCATCCCGCGTCGGCCAAGCCCAAGAAGAAGCGTTCGCACTGATCGACCACATGTCGAAATTCGGCGAAAAGGTGGCGAGAAGTTGTCAACCCGCTGTCGATCTTGCGCCTTCTCGCTCGTCGGTTGAGTGTCAGAGTTGTTTCGACTGAGGGAGAGGCACATGAAGTACGTCATGACGGGACTCCAGTGGTCATCGACGGGCCGTTCTCCGAGGCCAAAGAGGTCGTCGGCGGGTTCCACGATCGCCGACGTACCCGACCTCGACACTGCGATCGCGATGGCGAAGGGATGGCCGTCCCTGCAGTTTCCCGGGGTGGCCGTCGAGATCCGGCCGATCGTCGATCACAGTGGGGGGTGACCGGAGACGCTAGGCGAGGCTTCTGACGCCGTCCTGGCCAGGGTCGTACGCGAGGAGAACGTCGCTCTGGTCGCGTCCCTTGAGCACTGCGCGGATCGCCCGCGCGTTCTTGACCAGCGATGCGACCATGGCTCAGCGCATCGTGCGAGCCAAGCGCAAGATCGTCCGTGCCGGCATCCCGCTGCGCATTCCGGATGACGCCGAGATGCCTCAGCGCCTCGATGACGTACTCACGGTCACGTACCTCACGTACAACGAAGCGCACCTGACCACGAGTGGTGAGGCCGCTCACCAACGCGATCTGGCCGACGACGCCATCTGGCTCTCGTCGATGGTTGTTCTGGCACTGCCCCGCGAGCCGGAGGCGCTGGGGCTTCTCGCGCTGCTGACGGTGCAACATGCCCGCAGACCGGCTCGCTTCGACGAGACCGGTCAGATCGTGGTGCTGCGGGACCAGGACCGCACCAGCTGGGATGTCGGCGCGATCGACGAGGGTCTACGGCTGCTGGCTCGGGCGGGCGACTTGCAGCGCCCGGGACGGTTCCAGCTCCAAGCTGCGATTGCAGCATGTCACTGCGAAGCCGTCAGCTGGTCGGAGACCGACTGGTTGCAGATCCTGACCCTGTACGACCGGTTGGTCTCACTCGATCCGTCTCCTGTCGTGCGTCTCAATCGGGCGATCGCGCTGGCACAAGTGGAAGGTCCCGCGGTCGCGCTGGACGAGGTGGACACGCTTGTCGAGCGCCTGCGCGGGTACCACCTGCTCTATGC
>JALYLU010000772.1 GCA_030774075.1 Actinomycetota bacterium
ACAGGGTGGTTTGACGCCAACCCCCGAAGGCCGACGCCGGAGGGCCAACCATCCTCCATCTCATGCACAGCACCGCTTCCAAAAGATCTACCTACATCGATCCTCCTTCCACGTTCATGACGCACTGCCCCAGAACGTGCGACCCCGAACTACGCGCACCGGGTGTCCCGGATCGCCGGGTAGCGGGCGCGCTGTCGCGCCGCTTGACGAATGCACGCTTGCAATCGCGAACCGAGCAGATTGACCGCTCTCTGGCGCGTTATTGCGAGCGCAGCGGCGGTGTATCGCTATCCCGCTGCCTCTTCCCCAACGTCACGCAGGTACCGCAGCATGTCCCGGCCGAATCCCGTCGCGCGCCAGACCGGCGCCGACCGCATCGAGACAATTTTCGGTCCTTCGCCAGCACTCGGAAAAGTGGTGACGCGTGGGCTCTCTTCGACGTCGATCCGTTCCGCAAGTCCGCGGGCTCGAAGTCGTTCGAGCAACGGTTCGGCGACGCCCACGAATCGCTCGTTCGTCTGCTCGATCATGTGCACGGTGTGCCTACCGTCCGCTTCGAAAATCTCCTCGCCCGAAGCTGCGCTGCGACCGGGCACGATCCACGCAAGCATCTCGACTTCACCGAGTGTCAGATTCGCCGCGACGTCGAGCAAGAGATGAGCCGTGTCGATCCTTCGGCTCTCGGCATCTGCACCTCCGCCGGGGCGGCTGCCGCCCACGACGATCGCCGCGGCGACTCGGACCTGTGTGTCCCGAAAGGCTGCCTCCGCGTCACGGATGCCGTGAAGCACCAACTCCAAGATCCGTTCGTCGGAACATCGCTCCGCGAGCGCGGACATCTCGGCGTCCCAAGACTCGCCCAGCGCGACAACGAACTGGTTCCACCGGCGTTGTTGATGGTTCGTCCGCGCCTGCGCGAGTCCACCAATCGGTCCGCCAACGACGGGAACTGCCTGGACGATCGCGGCGACAACGTCTAACGCAACCGCCGTCGCCTCACTTTCGTCGTCGGCCATGGTGTGAGGGTACGTCGGTGTCGCCGCGTGCCGGGGGACAACGCCGCTGGTGAACGCCGCGACCGGCGCAGATTGCCATGATGGTTGAGTTCGTGTCACGCGCTCAAGCCGCCCAGACCGACGAAGTGGGGGTGCGCCGGATCGCCCCGCTCGCTCACGGCATGAATCCGCCTGGACGTTGCCGTAGGAGAGGTGTCAGATCGCGACGCCGTCGGGGGTGACGGCGATGTGGAACTCGATCCCGAGCGCGCTCGAGAGGCGCGCGAGTGTGTCGAATGACGGGTTGTGCTCGCCGGCTTCGAGACGTGCGACGGCGGGCTGCTTCATCCCGAGCTGGCGCGCCAACGCGGTTTGAGAGAGCGCGTGCTCGACGCGGTACTCGACGAGACGCACCGCGACGGCGCGCGCCACCGCGGTGCGCTCCCACTCCGCTCGAAAGTGCGGGTCCTTGAGCTGGAGCGCGAGCACCTTGTCGCTGCCGCGCATCTTCTGCAGTTTCATGTCGATCGCCTCACTCCTCGATCTCGCCGAGGCGCTTCGTTGCGGCGGCGACGGCTCGGCGGAAACCGCGTGCGTCGACGAGCGCCTCGGGCCCGACGGCTGCGATCACGAAGGTGTCTCGCACTCGTCCGTACAGCGGACGCCACGGACTCCGACCGCCTCGGGGCCGGAGCTCGCGGAGCTTCTCTGCACCTTTGACGTTGCTCTGGTGTGGGAACGGCAACGCGGGGCCGGCTGCCTCGAGCTTTTCGATCGCGTGCATCACCGCGACCCGTTCTTTGAGGGGTAGGCCATCGAGCTCGGCTTCCGCTTCGGGGTGGAACACGACGGTCCACACCCGAGAACTATAACACATGTGTTATAGCCGCCCGCGTGCTCACCACTCCATGCCGGCGTCGAGGTCGTGCTCGATGCCGGCCGAGCGTCGCGGCATACCAAGTTCGCGCTCGAGGACCTGATGGATCGCGAGCTCCTGTTGGCGCGAGCGGTCGAGCGAGCGGATCACGGTCGCGTAGCCGTCTTCGGGTTCAGGATCGCTGTGCGCTTCGGCGTCCAGTTCGGTTTGGGCGGTGTAGAGGTGATTTTCGTGGCGGCCGCGGGTGAGGGCGCTGTAGCCGGCCTCTCGGTAGAGGTGTTCGTCTCCGAGGACGTAGGCGTAGTCGCACGTTTGTCCTTGGGCCTTGTGGATGGTCATGGCGTAGGCATGGTCGAGCCCGCCGGCGTCGAGATACGCGGAGGGGATCATCTTGGTGT
>JALYLU010000773.1 GCA_030774075.1 Actinomycetota bacterium
GAATCGAACGACGTGAGGAAGCCAACGAGGTCACCGCGGTCGTCTACTGCGGCGACACCATCGCAGAACGACAGAGTGTTTCGCACGAGATCCGCCGCCCTTGCTGGATCCTCGTAGGCGACGGGAAGAAGCGGGAACCGTTGACGCTCACTGGCGTGCCTCGCGGCCAGCAGTTCACCGGCGCGCCGGCACGCGGCAGCGGTCAACGTGACGACCTCGCTCATCGGCGGCCAGCCTCGCGCACACGACAGGTCAGAAAGCCCAAGTGTCGTGGAGCGCGACTTCTGCGCGTCGGTCGTCGTCCGCCGTTGAGTTTCTCGTCGAACCACGGGCGCAACTGCGATCGTTCGGCGGGTCATCAGCAGTGCCGAGCCGGCTCTCGTCCGGCTCGATCACCGCCCACTTGCATGCATTCATTGTGTGAGCGTTCGACAACGCAACGAGCCGTTGGAAATCCCATACGTCCAACGACGAGCCGGGCGACTCCCAAACGCCGATGTCCGCCGCCCAAGTGGGCACGCCGATGCGCCTACTTGATACTTGAGGTTGGCGATGCGCTGTTGCGTAGCGTCGGTGAGGTCTCGGTCGGGGTTGCTCAAGATGCGCCTGCCGATCGGCTCTGCGGGTCTGGCTTGAGAACGAAGAGCACTCGACCGGGGCCTCGCCGTGGTGTGGCTCGAGAGAGGTGATCCAGCGCGAACACGATCCAAAGTAGGAGTGCCCACCACGGTCCCAACCCCAAGCAGAGACCATGGAGGTAGTGATGCAAGTGATCATCGGGATCGACCCTCACAAGGCGACCCATACGGCCGTTGCCGTCAACAGCAGCGAAGACGAACTATCGAGACTGAAGGTCCGCGCGACTCGTGCGCAGGTCGACAAGCTGTTGACGTGGGCGGCGCCGTTCGCGTCGCGGACGTGGGCGATCGAGGGCGCCGAAGGGCTCGGGTTTCTACTCGCGCAACAACTCGTCACTGCTGGCGAAACTGTCGTCGATGTTCCTGCGACGCTCGCTGCGCGTACGCGTGTGCTGGGGTCCGGCAGGTCGAACAAGAACGACCCGAACGACGCGATGTCGGTGGCCGTGACCGCGCTGCGAACGCGTGATCTACGCCAAGTGCAATCGGTCGGAAACAGTGAAGTGCTGCGCTTGTTGTCGAAGCGGAACTCCGACATCGGACGACAGCGATCACGTGTCGTGTCCCGCCTGCACGCGCTGCTGGTCGAGCTCTCACCCGGCGGGATCTCCAAGGAAATCAACGTCTCCAACGCTGTTGCCTTCCTCGCCGATATGACGCCGGCAACGGCGGTGGAACAGATCCGCTTCGACCTCGCCGGCGATCTGCTCGACGACATCCGCCGCCTCGATGCCCAGTTGAAGGAGTCACACAAACGCATTGCCGTGGTCGTTCGAGCGTCCTCCACGACAGTCACCGACCTGTTCGGTGTCGGCCCGATCATCGCCTGTTCACTCATCGGCTACACCGGCGACATCACCCGGTTCCACAACCGCGACCAGTTCGCCGCCTACAACGGCACCGCACCAATCGAGCACTCCTCAGCCGGTCGAGTCGTGCATCGATTGTCTCGACGCGGGAACCGCCGGCTCAATCATGCGATCCACATGGCCGCGATCTGCCAGATCCGCCAAACCAACTCCGAGGGACGCGTCTACTTCGATCGCCGAGTCGCCGAGGGTAAGACAAAGAAGGAAGCGCTCCGCGCGCTGAAACGTCACGTGAGCAACGCGGTCTACCGACAGCTCCTCGCCGACGTGCAACGCACCCGGAGCTGACGGGCCCGGGAGGACAAACGGGAACGACTTCGCGGCCAGCGTGGTCGGCTCAACATCCCTCAAGGCCGGCTCTTCGGCGAGGTCACTCCCGGACCCACAACAACGCTACGCAACAATCGCCGTCCAAGCCACGGCGCAATCCAGCGCGGCCGTGAACCGCCTCACACAAGCCCCTTGACACAAAGAGGATTCGGTCTGGGATACACGCGAGTGCGCAGGCGACTCCTCGACGTCTACCGCAATCCGCTCCAACGGTCACCGACGACGGAGTCGGTCGTGCCACTGTCGTGCCAGTACGGGCGGTAGCGAACGGTTGCGAGCGGTCGCGAGCGGTAGGTCGAATTCGAGCTTGATCTGCGTCGACGCGCGTTTGTGCAGGTGAGCCGAGGGGACTGCGCGACGTTCGCAACGTAGAAGTCGTGGGTTCAAGTCCCATCACCTCCACTCGCTGAATATGCAGGTCAGGATGGGTT
>JALYLU010000774.1 GCA_030774075.1 Actinomycetota bacterium
CTCGACACGTACACGATGGGATCCAAACCGGCGCGGCGCGCCCCGTCCAAGACACACTCCGTCGCCGCCAGATTGGTCGCCGTCACCTGCTCGGCGCGCCGCTGATCCATCGTGACAACCGCCGCGGCATGCACGGCCGCGTCGCAGCCCACCAAGACCCGGGACACAACGTCGGCGTCGAGCGCGTCGCCGACAACGTGATCCACGCCGTCCACGCCAAGTGGCTGCAGCACCGTCTCGACCAACACCCGATCCCGGACCAGCAGACGCACCTCATGACCAGCGTCGAGCAGCGCCCGCACCGTATGCGCACCAATAAACCCCGTACCACCGGTCACCATCACGCGCACGACCCGACCTCGTTGCCCTCTCTCAGCTCACACGCTCGATCATGAACCCCCGCTGCCAAACACCTCGAACCCACGCCACCCCGCAACGCCACGCCCCGTCCCCATCTTGCCCGACGACCTGCAGACGCTCGAACTGACCCGCCGAGCTGCCCTCGGGATCGTCGAGCCCTGGAGGTACCGAAAACCCGTCCGGACCCCGACCCGCGGCTACGCGCGAGCGGCGCGTATCGGTTGAGGGATCACCTGTGTGGGTGCGTTCGGCTCGCTGACCTGCGGCGTTGCTACCGAGTCGGCGACCGAGAGCGCCGCGTGACGCTCCGTGCGCGGTCGCTTCTTTCGTCGGCGCGCATGGTGCGATGGATCACCGGTGCTGACCAGGACCTTTGCGGGTGGAGCAGATGGGCCGTTACTCCAACCCCGACAACGTGTCCCGTTTGCAGCGGATTCTCGCTGGCCACGACCGTGACCGCCTACCCGCTCGAACTACCCGATCGGTCCAACGACAGCGCCGCTTGAATCGAAACGAAGTGCGCGAACTCCTCACTCAATACAACGCAGGTCTGCTCATCAACCAACTCGCAGCGCAGTTCGACATCAGCCGAACAACCGTCATGAAACACCTGGAACGAGCCGGTGCTCCGCGCCGCCGAAACCTCCTCGCTGACCGTCTCGACCAAGCCCGCCAGCTGTACGACCAAGGCTGGTCACTCGCCAGGATCGCCAAACACCTCGGCCTCAACGCCAGTCGAGGGTGCTGGAGTGCCTCGGTAGCGCGTCGTTCGACGTTGGCGTACCTTTTGGCAGCGGCGACAGTGCGCGCCTTGCGTGAGAAGTCCTTGGCCTTTCGAGCGTTCGAAACGCGTCGTACATGTCGTGCAGCTCGCGCTGACGGCGCCGCGTTCCTCACCGTTCCATCACGACACGGGGACGACCGTGTCGGATCCCCGAGAGGAAGCCTCGGCCGCCGCTCGACACCGGCGCGGCACGAGGCGTGATCCGGCGAGACCGTGTATAGCGATCGCGACGCCGATCGCGATGCAGACGTCACCGATGCTGTACACGTTCGCAAGCGGAACCGCGTGCGGCACGGCGAGGATGTCGCCGAGGAAGAGCAGACGCGGGTGCGGCACCGCGGCCGAGTTCAGGAAATCGGTCGAGTTCGTGAGCCTTCCGGCAGTGCGCAGGGCACTCCGCGACGCGGGCATGACGCCCCTGTTCGCAAGGATCGCGATCAGGTTGAGCGTCGCGCCGAGCGCGAGCATTCGCATTCCGGCGAGGCGCCGGTTCGCGACCACGAAGACCGCCGCTAGGGCGTACGACCCGATGTGGAGGACCCGATGGAGCCACGGGCTCCCGCCCGGGACCACGGAGACGATCGCGATCTGGAGAGCGAGGGCGCCGAAGATGGCCGGGGCGTACCGCAGACGCACCCGGCCAAGGGCCGAGAGGCTCCCGCCGGCGGGTCGCACCGTGACCACGCTGAAGATGACGACGGCGAGCAGAAACACGGGCGGACTTCCCCCTGACCTGCGGACTCAGATCCCGATGACACCTGGTATCGACCCGTACGGTCACGCCCTGTTGTGAAAAATCGGGCTCAGACCGTCAAGTGCGGGCGCCGGAATGCCGAAAGCCTGGTCACACACCGCGCGTACCGCGCCCATCGAAAGGGACAATTCGTAATGAAATCTCGCCTCGTCCGCATCGCCATCGCCCTCGCGACCCTCGCCGCTCTCGCGGTGGTCACCGGAGCCAGTGGCAAGTTTCACTGAGGACGACGCGGACCTGACGGCCGCGCCGACCGACAGCTAGCCCCGATTGTTCACGGGATCTGTCGAGTCGTGTCCGGCGTGTGTGGGAGCGCGTTCACGGTGCTCTTGTCGTGCTTGTCGCGGTCGGGGAGCGGCGCG
>JALYLU010000775.1 GCA_030774075.1 Actinomycetota bacterium
GCGTGGGCGCCGCGACAGGAACGTCATCCACTACCGCCTATCGAGTGACTTGACCGGCGAGGTGCTCGACGCCGTCGGATCGGCCTTCGACCTGCTCGCGCCCGCTTAGCCCGCCCGGCGGCGGTACTCGATCAGTCGAGCGTCGGTCCGTTTGAGCTCCTCCGCGATCAGCACGTAAAACCGGCCGTAGAAGATCTGAAAGTCGGATTCGTCCTCCGTGACGTTCAGGAGGCCGAGCTCGTCTTCGAGAGTCCGTTGATCTGCGAGCGTCTTTGCATAGCGCTCGCGGTAGTGGGCAAGATTCACGGCTAGATCGGTGAAGACCGGCGGCGCATCGCGCGTCAGCGTCTTGTACGTCTCGGCTTTGTTCCACAGCATCGGTACCGAGAAGAGGAACGGATCGCGTCCGGGCGCGAACATCTGGTTTCGGCTCGGGTCATGGATCGGATACGTCGCGATCAGCGCACCCGGCCCGGTCGTGACCCAGCCGTCGTTCATGGTTCGCCGGACGTCGTGGTTTCTGAAGGCCGCGAGCGCATCGTCGATGGGACGCTCGTTGCCGGCCTCGTAGAGCCGGACGAAGTTGTTCGCGGGGAACGAGAAGTCCGACATCTGACTCAACGCGAGGGCCCTCGCGACGCTCGCCACGTCTCTCGCGACGTTCATCGCGCCCGGTCCGCGAGCCACCTTCGGGTCCCAGACACCAGCTGCCGCTAAGGCGTTGTGTGCGACGTGGCTGCAGTTGTTCGTATACATGTTCCAGATGTAGCCGCTCTGCTGAGCGCGCTCGTTGACGCTATTCAGGTAGGCGATCACTTTGCCGACCGCGTCGCGGCTCATCGGCAGCCGCGCGCAGTACGCGGTCCGCGCGAAGTTGAGCGCGAAGTCCGTCCCGATCGAATGCCGGACGACGAATTCCTCCGGGCGCATTGCTGCGGGTCTTTGCTGCGTGACTGCGTCCTTGATGCGGACGCCCGCGAACCACCCGGCCCTCGTCGCCTTGTCGATCGCGGCCTCATAGAAATCCTCGTCGAGCGTCCGCTCTGCCGCCAGCCCACCGCGAAAGAACTCGTCGCGCCCCGGGATGGCGACCCACGTCACGTTGTCGAAGATCTTGTTGACGCTGATCCCGGTGCCGGAGTCCGGGTCGGAGAGATCGGCGTCGGCCGCGACGAGACGCAAGCGCGGATAGCCCGCGCCTGGATCGATCTCCGCGCCGTTGATGAACAGGGTCGCGTGCCCGCCCCATCCGCCAGGCTTTGCGCCGAGCTGATGGAACTGGGTGACGGCGCAGACCTCGGCTGAATATGGGAAGAGCGAGTTATAGGCGCGCGGCCCGGACGTCAGGCTCTCCTCCTATGTCGAAAAACGCGACGACACTACGCTCTGGACCAGTCGACCAAGCTACCGGACGGCGAAGATGACGCGCTTCGCGAACAACATTGGACGCATTCGCATCATCGACATCGACGGCAAGCCGTTCGACGGTCCTCCCCCAAATTCGGAGTACACGAGAGCGTTCATGAGGTGAACGGTTCTCGCGTCCGACGATTTTCGGTCTAGTGTCCATCGCGTTTCAGTCGTTCTTGCGTTTACCGGTGATTGTCCGAATGGGCCCTCGAGGTTCGTATGTTTCGGTGGTGGGCGGTGCGCAATCGACCGAGAGACCGACCGGCCCGGCACCTCTTGCCTAACTAGCTCTCCCCACCCCCCAACCGCGCGCGACGGACTCCTCTTCCCCATAGAAGGAGTCCGTCGCCATGTCAGGGGGGATCGATCCTTTTAGAAGCCAACGAGAACGCGCACAAGCAGGAAGCCCGCAGTGATGATTCCGAAAACGACCAGGCTTGGCACCAGGATCCCTCGCCGGGAGCGGCCGGTCAGGAAGCCTGCCGCGATCGCGACGGCGACGACGACTGTCAACACTGCGACTCCGGTCGCCATCACGCCGATGTCGTGCGCGACCGCGATGTCGTTGCGACGAGTGTCGTTGTCGGGACCGTATCCAAGGGCGCCGACCGACTCGATCAACTGGGCCGCGGCGAGCAGCACCAGGCCGATGACCGGGGCTCGCCTCACGATGCTGGGATTGGGTCGGACACGAAGGATCGTCCCGGCGGTGATCAGCAGGGCCAGCGCGATCGCTGCGTGGAGGCGGGAATGGTCGGTCGCCCCAGACTCCGCGAGGATTCCGGCGGTCGCGAGCAAAGCGACCGCGATGACGATCTCCCCGGCAACGGCGAGCGCGTAAGGGC
>JALYLU010000776.1 GCA_030774075.1 Actinomycetota bacterium
TCCCGAGCACCTCGAGCGTGAGGTTCACTTTCGCGGGCGCCATGAGGACGACGGCCCGGCTCATCGCTCGGGCAGGCCGATCGCGCGCGCGAGCGCGACCCATTCGTCGAGCGAGAGTGTCTCCGGCCGGCGCTCTATCGCGATCCCGGCCGTCGCGAGGACCGCGGTGGCGCGGTCGCGATCGAGTCCGGCTTCGTGACCGAGCGCCGAACGCAGCTGCTTGCGCCGGTGCCGGAAGGCGTCGGACACAAGACGCAGAAAGGGGTCCTGCGCGAGCGGCGCGAAGGCCGGTCGCGGCCGCGTGCGGAGCGCCACGACCGCCGAATCGACCCGCGGCGCCGGGCGGAAGGCGCGCGCTGGCACGCGCCGGACGATCCGCGGTTCGGCGAACGACTGCGTGAACACCGAGAGGTAGCCGCGCTCGCGCGCGGCGCGGTCGGTCGCGGCCATCCGCCGGGCGACCTCCTGCTGGACGAGCACCACGACGAGGGGCGGGCGTCGATCGTCGGCGAGGAACCGCTCGAGGAGCGGCGTGGTGATCTGATAGGGAAGGTTCGCGACGATGCGCGTGATGGGGCGGCCAGAAAGCCCCAGCAGATCGACCTTGAGCGCGTCGGCCTGGACGACTTGGACGTTCTTGTGGTCCGCGAGCGTCTCTTCGAGTAGGGCGACCATGCGCGGGTCGACCTCGACCGCCGTCACCGACCGAACGCGGGACGCGAGCGCGGCGGTCAGGACCCCCGGGCCAGGGCCGACCTCGAGCACGTCGTCGTCCGGCGAAAGCTCGGCAGCGTCGACGATCGCGGTGAGGACCCCGCGGTCGACGAGAAAGCGCTGCCCGAGAGAAGTCGCGGCCCGGATGCCGTGGCGGCGCATTAGCTGATCGAGCGCGCGCCCGCTGGAGAGGTCTATCCCACCTTCCTGCGGTTCACTCCCCAATGATGATCTCGGTGGCACTCGACGCAGAGTGTCCTACCGTTGGCCAAATCAAGGGCCAGCGAAGCGTCTGACGATACCGGCACGACGTGATGGGCCTGCAGTTCGACGCGATCGCCGGCGCGCCTCACGCGACCGCACATGACGCAGGTCCAGTTATCGCGTTCGAAGACTCTTTGACGCCATTCCCGGTGTTGCTGGGAAAGATGTGGTCGTTTCGGGCCGCCGCTCCAACGATGGTTCGCCGGACCCCGGCGGGGCGGTGGCGGCACTGAAGGGTTGTGCCCGCTCCGATACAGCCTCGCCTGCTTTCCGATATGGAGCCCGCAACCGCATGCGCATAACGGTCGTCGTTGGTCGTGTTCAAGTTTCTTTCGGCGTCCGTTCGCGCGGTTCGCGCAGACGCGTGAACAGAATCGCTGCCCGCGGTATCGGATCTTTTTCGACGGCACCAGCGTGATGAGCCCGCATTCGCTACAGGACAAAGGCACAAGGGCAGTGCAGCTCGCGCACTTACAGGGCCCAAGTCGTTTAGAACTGATGTGCTATTTTCGCTTACGGTCGAGAGTCCGTCAAATCCCTGAATCGTCAGCGGCCTACTTGCATACCCACTGCCCCGACTGGCCCAACCTAAACATGTAGGCAGCGACATTTGCGGACGCGACCGGATCCCAAACACTCGCACCGCCGAAGCCTGCGCGGATGCTGTTCGCCGCCCACGTGGCAGGCATGAACTGGAAGAGCCCTGACGCCCCTGACGACGCGTTGTAAGCACCTGGGTTGAACCGGCTCTCGCAGTAGGCGACCCGGACGAGCTGGTCGGCGTTGGCTCCCTGAGCGGTGGCGGCGTCACGGATGATCGCCTCGATCTCCGCGGCGCCAGACGGCATCCGGGTGCCGACGCGGCGCACCTCGGTCACAGGCGCCGCGAGCTCCTGGGATGAAACGACGGCGCGAGCCGTTTCGCGGCCGTCCACCACGTGGACGAGGTAGGTGTTCTCGACACGGCCCGGGACTCCGGCCGTCACGACGACCTCGCGGAGCCGCTCGAGGTTCGGATCCGGCTGCAGACGAACGGCGAAGGGGACGTCCTCCTGGACGGTCACCTGCTGATCCGCGATCCGGGTGATCCGCACGACGTCGCCCGGGGAGAGGCGGGCGTCGAGCGGCCGGTCGACCTGGTCGAGAGGCCCGAGGGCGATCTCCGCGCCGATGAGGAGGTCGGCGACGGTCCCGCGGACGGAACGGATCGCCACTTCCTGACCGCCGTCGATGAGCGTCGCCGGGAGCCCGCGATCGAGCGCCAGGCGCTGG
>JALYLU010000777.1 GCA_030774075.1 Actinomycetota bacterium
GCCGGGAGCCGCGCTCGACGATGCCGCGCCCGGACCCGAGTAACCCGACAGCAGCTGGATGACTTGCTGGCGCACGCGGGACAGATCGGCGCCGAGCTTGACGAGTACCTGCGCGGCAACCCCTTCGCCTTCGCGAATGAGGCCGAGGAGGATGTGCTCGGTACCGATGTAGTTGTGACCGAGCTGCAGCGCCTCGCGCAACGAGAGCTCGAGCACCTTCTTGGCCCGGGGCGTGAAGGGGATGTGCCCTGAGGGCGCCTGCCCACCGTGGCCGATGATCTCCTCGACCTGGGCTCGCACCGCCTCGAGCGAAATGCCCAGCGACTCGAGCGCCTTGGCGGCGACCCCTTCGCCCTCGTGGATCAAGCCGAGCAGGATGTGCTCGGTCCCGATGTAGTTGTGGTTGAGCAGGCGCGCTTCCTCTTGGGCGAGGACAACGACCCGTCGCGCTCGGTCGGTGAAGCGCTCGAACAAAATGAACCGCCTCTCGGTGGCCTACCGGCTCTCGTCATTCTATCGGCCGGTCGGCCCACTTCTTGTCGTCGGATCCGGTCGGAAGGTGATGTTTCGGGGACGTTTCGGCGCGTGGGGCGCCTGCATGCGCGGGTTGTGATTTGCCTTCAGTGTTCCTGAGTGCCGCAGCTTCGCGGTAGCTCTTTGACTACGTTCGCGCCGCACGGATCATTCCCAACCGTCCGAATCGACCCCTTCCCGACGGCCGCCGTAGCCTCGAGACCGTGCGGATGCAACGGAGGCGAAGGGCCCTCGGGCGACGCTCCACGGCGGAGGAGCCTCGCCGATGTCCCTGATCGACGATATCGGGCTCGCGCCCCTCCCCGCCGACCTCGTCCGGGTCGAGGACCGTCTGAACGGTGCCGTCCGGGCCGAGGACCGATTCCTCGGGGATGTCGCCGGACACTTGCTCGCGGCGGGAGGCAAGCGGCTGCGACCGACCCTCTCCCTCTGCGCGGGCTACGCGGCGCGTCGCGCGGGCGCGCCCGCCTCCGCTCCGGTCGTCACCGGCGCCGCCGCGGTCGAACTGGTGCACCTCGGGTCGCTGTACCACGACGACGTCATCGACGAGGCCGAGACCCGGCGCGGCGTACCGTCCGTCAACGCGCGTTGGTCGAACATCGTTGCGATCCTCGCCGGCGACTATCTCCTCGCGCAGGCGTCGGCCCTGGCCGCATCGTTGGGCGCGGATGTCGCCGCGTTGTTGGCGGCGACGATCAGCGAGCTGTGCCGCGGCCAGGTCCTCGAGCTCCAGCACCTGTTCGACGTCACGCGCTCCGAGGAGTCGTATCTCTCGTCGATCGAGGGCAAGACCGCGTCGCTGATGGCGACTGCGTCGCGAATCGGCGCCATGGTCAGCAACGTGTCGGCCGACAGCCTCGACGCGCTGACACAGTTCGGCCATCACCTCGGAATGTGCTTCCAGGTCGTCGACGACGTGCTCGACGTCACGGGCTCCGAAGCCGACCTCGGCAAGCCGACCGGCAACGACGTGCACGAGGGCGTCTACACCTTGCCGGTGATCTATGCGATCGCCCGCTCCGAAGAGCTGCGCTCCCTGCTCGGTCGCAAGCTCGAGTGGCCGCAGGTTTCCCGCGCCGTCGAGCTGATCGGGACGGCCGACGTCATCGACGCCTCGATGACCGTCGCACGCACGCACGCGACGAAGGCGTCCGAAGCCCTGGCCGGCGCGACCGAGCTCGAGCCCGGAGTGTGCGATCGCCTGCGCACGTTGGTCGACGGGCTGGTGCGACGGTCGAGCTGAACCGCGTGCCCCCGGCGTCCGGCCCCGACGTGCGGCACGGGCTCTTCCGGCGACGCGTCGACGCGTGGCTCGAGGCCGACCTCGACGCGTATATGGACTGCTGGGCCGACGACATGGTGATCGACCTTCCATCAGGCCGCATCGTCGGCAAGGAGCGGTATCGCAAGCTGGTGCAGGCCGGCTTCGGTTGGGCCGCTCCCGTCGCGTTCGACGTGCACCACATCGCGACTGTGGATTGGGCGACTGTGGACGGGGGCGACGTGGTGCTGGCCGACTGGACGATCCGGGCCCGGCGACGAGACGACGGCATCGTCGTCGGCTGGCACGGTCTATCGGTCTGCGAGTTCCGCGCCGGGAAGATCGCCTGGTGGCGCGAGCATCATCTCGCACCACCGGCCCCCCTCGAAGTGCTCCAGGAGACGCAGGCGGAGCCGACCGAAGGGGAGGCGTAGCCGGAGTCGACCAATGGAT
>JALYLU010000778.1 GCA_030774075.1 Actinomycetota bacterium
ATCTGAGCCACGACCGCCCGGATCACAACCGCATTCCGGCGGAGATGGTGGCTTTCGCGCCACCCATTGCGAGCAATCGGCGCTCCGTGACGGAGAGTCGGAGGCGGCGGACGGCGCATCGGTTACTAATCCGTTACTACGCAGCTTCTTCCGTGCTTGAAGGCCCGCTCCGTCCCATCCGCCGTTCCAGCACGGCGACCACCGACGTGAAGCGTCATGCGGGCCCGGGCCGATCGTTGATCGCCGGCAGGATCTGCTGTTACGCGGATCGGTCGCGACCGGCGAGTGCGCGAGCGGGCCGGGTCACAATCGGGAACCATTCGTCGAACGAGTCGAGGAACTCGACGAGACGCGCGAGACTCGGGTAGCGGCGAGCGTAGTCGGCGAGGCTGTCGTCACCGGCGAAGGCGAGCCGTACCAAGTCCGCGCGTGTGCAGACCACGTCCGCGTCGTCCGCATCGTCCGAGCCGAGCTCGGTGGTGCGATGGTGCAGGACGCCGCGCTCGACGGCGATTCGCACGTTGCAGCCGGCGTCCGGCAACGCGAAGGTCACAGCGATCGGTTCCGCCGACGCCGCGCGGGGACCATCCAAGCGCATTGCGAGGAAGTCCAGCACAAGGCCAAGTGGCATCGCCGCCATCGTCGTCTCGTCGAGCATCGTGCCAACGTGCCGTGGTCGGACACCCAACTCGAGCTCGTCAGCCGCGCTGAGGTAGAGGCTCCGCCACATCGTGCTCTCGGCCGCGTAGCCGAGCGAGCGGTATGTCGCGGATAGCAGCCGCCGCGGTGGGACGGCCTCCGGATCGCTCGCGACCGCGTGATCGAGGAGCTCGGCCGCCCACCGCGCGTCGCCCGCGTCGATCGCAGATTGGGCGAGATCGACGACCGCGTCGACGCCGCCGAGCGCGGCAACATAACGCGGCGAGGAGGCGCTGCGCGGGAGCGCATGCAGGGTCGCAGGGTTGCCGTCGAACCAACCGAACGCACGCTGGTAGACGGCCTTCACGTTGTGGCTGAGCGTGCCGTAATGCTCACCACAGCTTGCGTGTCCGAGTTCGGCCGGCAATTCGAGTTGCTCGGCAATCTCCGCGGCGGTGAGGCCGTGACTTGCGAGGCGCAAGGTCTGGTCGTGCATGTAGCGGTAGAGGTCGCGTTGGCGTGCGAGGTGCTCCAGCACGGCATCCCGTCCCCACGTCGGCCAGTGATGAACGCCTGCGAGGACCTCGACTCGAGGGCCGAACCGCCGAATCGACTCATCCAGCGCCTCGCTCCAACCCTTCGCGTCGCGCACGAGCGCCCCGCGGGGGGTGAGCAGGTTGTGCATGGTGTGGCTTGCGTTCTCGGCGACGCAGAGCACGGCCGTGGCCGGAAGGAACAGGTGCATCGTCGCCGGCGCCTCGGTGTCCGGGGCAAGCTGCAACTCGATCTCCACACCATCAATCTCGATCCCCCGGTCGTCAGGGCCGATCTCCATCGTCGGCGGAACGAGACCGTGCGTCCCGGCCGGATCCGCCTTGCCAAGGCCGGCATCGAGGTGCCCGTCGCTCCGGATCGCGAGCAAAGCGCCGTACATCACGCTCGACCGCCGCGAGGTGACGTTGCCTCCAAGCAGCGACTCCGAGAAGATCGCGGCAAGGAGCCCAGCCGGAGCGACAACGGGAATCTCGGTGCCGCACGCGGCATCGAGCAGCGCGGTCGCGCCGCCGTAGTGATCGCTGTGGCTGTGCGTGTAGACGATGCCGGTGATCGGGAGGCGCTCGACGTACCGGTGGACAAGATCGACGGCCGCGCGAGCCGTCTCTACCGTCGTGAGAGCATCGATCGCAACGAAGCCATCTCGCCCGCGAACGAAGGTGATGTTCGCGAGGTCATAACCTCGAACCTGGTAGACGCCCGGAACGACCTCGAAAATACCGTGAGCGAGGTTCCGCCGTGCCAGCCGCCAGAGCCGTACCGGAACGCTCGCAGGAGCCACGGACGACGACAGCGCTTCGATGTACGGCCGCAAATCCAGCGAACCCGCGATCACGGGCGGATCGAGCTGTCCGAGGAGCCCGCGCCAGACCGCCGGATCATCCTCGTCGCGATCGAGTCGGCTGGCGGTCACGTCGCCGAGTCTACGAGACCAATTTCAACTGCTGCCTCGCCGTTCAGTCCGGACGCCCTTGGCAGTGCCGGACCGCTTGACCGCCGCGATCTTGGCGCCGTGGGTCGCGAGCTCGCGCTCTGACGATGAGTCTTGGGA
>JALYLU010000779.1 GCA_030774075.1 Actinomycetota bacterium
CGACGTTCTCGCCCTTGCCGCCCACGACGGTCTGCGCGTAGAGGGCGTCGACGCCGCCGCTTGCGGCCGCGGCCCGATAGCCCTGCAGGCTGACGTAGCTCGGCGTCACGGGTGGCGGCGCCGGAACCGGCTCGGGCGCGGCGTTCTCGACGATGTCGAGCGCGTTGAGCGCGCCCACCAATGAGGTGATGTCGGTGGTGGGCCCGGTCTCCAACCGGAAGTACAGGTTGAGGTCGGCTTGTGGCCGTCCAGACCGCACGACCGCGTCTTGTCGCGACCGCGCGTGCTGGTCCTCGCTGACGGCGTCGAAGAGCCGAGTCACGCGAGTCCCCGCGAAGCGCGCCAGCACGTCGTCCAACGCGGCGATGCGCCCGCTGCCTTGCGAGACGAGGCGGCCGCCACGGACGCGCACGTCCGTGCCCTCGGCGAACTTGACGTCGAGCGTGCTGTGCGACTCGCCGACGCGCGGCACCGAATGCGGCCGCTTCCTCGTCGGCATCCCGAGGTGGTCGGCGGAGTTGGGCGGCTGATCACCCGCCGGCGTGGGAGAGATAGGCGCGGCGCCGGCTTGGGCAACACCGAGGGACGAGAAGCTGACGACCGCGAGCGTCAGTGCGAGTGCTGCGATCCGGGCTGGACTGAGACGGTTCTTCATGGAAGATTCCTTCGGTGTCGATCGCGCCGATCGCGATGCCAGGATCAGCATCCATTGGCGATGCGCAGAGGTCTGTGTGCACGGACACCCCGGTTCTGTGCGCGGCGTTACACCCGGGAGATGCGGTTGTCGCATCACGCGGTCACGTGCGGTGCGTTGCTACGGGACGCGGTGACGTCGGCGCCGACGTACTGGGTCCAATCCGCGGCAGTGAGATTACGGTGCGGGCCGGAGAACCTCGTCTACCCGTCGTTTTCTGGCTGGTTCAGCTCGATGAAATTGCCGGACGGATCGTGCAGGAAAGCTTGATGACCGGCGCCCCGCATGTGGTCGATCGTGTTCACGGTCACGCCGCTTGCCCGGATGTCGGCGACGGCGGCTTCGAGATCGTCGACCCGGATCGCGAAGTGATCGCCGCCCGAGCGTGAGCTCTCGCTCTCCATGAGGTGTACCTGCTGTCCGCCGGCATCGAGCCAGTACCCGCCGAAACCGAAGTCGGGCCGGGGCAGCACCGTGAGACCGAGCACATCCCGGTAGAACGTCACCGCTTCGTCGCCGTCCCGTACACAGATCGCGACGTGGTGGATCCCCGAAGGCTTCATCGACCATCACTCTAGGTTCGACTCCGCGGAATCGGCCAGACACGGCGCCGGGACCCGAATCGCCCGGCCGACCGCACGACTTGTAGCTTCGCCGTCCAACCGGAACCGGTTCTCGGAGGCGATGTGGGTGCGCTCGACGGCAAGGTGATCGCGATTACGGGTAGCGGACGCGGGATCGGCCGCGCCGTCGCGCGGGCAGCGGCCGCCGAAGGCGCGGCCGTGGTCGTCAACGACTACGGCGTATCCATGGACGGCAAGGAGCCGACCAGCGAGGTCGCCGACGGCGTCGTCGACGAGATCAAGCGCGCGGGCGGTCGAGCGGTCGCGAATGCGAACTCGGTGACGAGCATGGACGGCGGCGCGTCGATCGTGCAATCGGCGGTCGACACCTTCGGCCGGATCGACGGCGTCGTGTGCGTCGCCGGCATCCTGCGCGAACGGATGCTCTTCAACATGTCGGAAGACGAATGGGACCCAGTCATCGAGACCCACCTCAAGGGCACCTTCACCGTGTTTCGCGCCGCGGCATCGATCTTCCGGGAGCAAAAGTCCGGCACTCTGATCGGGTTCACCTCCGGCGCGTTCGCCGCGAGCGTCGCCCAAGCCAACTATTCCGCGGCCAAGGGCGGCATCGTCTCGTTGGTCCGCAGCGCGGCGGCCGGCATGAGCAAGTACGGCGTGACCGCGAACTGCATCGCACCGGTCGCGAAGTCGCGCATGTCGGGCCAGGTGCCGTTCGGCCTCGAGATGGGCGAGCCCGAGGACGTCGCCCCAATGGTGTGCTTCCTGCTCTCCGATCTCGCGCGCGAGGTCACCGGTCAGATCTACACGGTGAACGCCGGCCGCATCGCGGTGTGGAACCAGCCGATCGAGGTGCGCGAGATGCGCAAGGACGGCCGCTGGAGCGTCGCCGAGATCGCATCGCGCTTCTCAGAGGTCGGACAGGAACCCATGCCGATCCTCGAGCGTTTGCAGGCTATGGA
>JALYLU010000780.1 GCA_030774075.1 Actinomycetota bacterium
CGTAATGCGGCCGTCGCGTACGTCGACAGCCACGAGCCCGTGGGGTGTGTGAGGTTCCAATCGCAGCGCGCGCAACACCGCGTCCTTCAGCTCACCGTCATTCAGACGGTCGCCGCGGCGGAGGTCAATCTCGAGCGCGTCTTGCACGTCGACAACGCCGTCGGCGCGTAACGCGGCGCGAGAAGCCGCCCACTTCTCGGCAAAGCTCATGACCTTTCCGAATAGGAAGACGACGCCGTCCCTGGCGCGAACGCAGACCCGTGACGCGTCGAGCCTGGGATCCCATTCCAACTCGGCCACGACTCGCTCCACCACTGTGCGGTCGCGCTGATCCATCACCCTGCCACTGTTGCCGGCGAGTTCGCGCAGCCGCATCGGCGGGCGCCCTCAAGCGTCGCGGCAACTCCGCACTCCTGAGGAGGCGTGCGCCCAGTCAGTCCAGCTTGCCGGCCCGGGGCTCGTCCGGATCAAAGTCGTCGCCGACGAACTCCTCGCCGGTGCGCGCCCGCGCGTCGAAGGCGGTGGGCGGAGGGCCCTCGTCCCGTTCCTGCTCGGTGAGCGGGTGATCCTCGGCGGGCCGGGGCTTCCAGAAGCTCCGGATTCGCTCTAGTAAGTTCATGTCCTGATGTTCTCACACCCCACCTCCACGCGCCGAGAATGAGTCATCCGCTGACGCCATTCGTCGACAAGCTCGCGGTTCCACCGCGGCGAATCGTCAGCGAGCCGACTCGGTTGAACGTGCGACTCCAGACGGCGAGGCACCGATTCCATCGCGACCTTCCTCCGTCGCGGGTCTGGACCTACGACGGGTCTCTTCCCGGGCCGACGATCGAAGTCCAGCGAGGCGTGGGACTCGAGGTGCTCTGGGAGAACGACCTCTCCGGCTTGCTCCCGATAGTCGTCACCGTCGCGCCGGACTACACCGTCGACGGAGTGCCGGCGCAATGCTTGCCTGGCCGTAGTGGCGGCCGGCCCGATGCGGCGGCTGCTGCGCTGCCGGGCTTCTCGGTCGTCCACCTCCACGGTGGCATGACGCACGCCTCGAGCGACGGCTGGACGGAGAACCTCGCCAGGCCCGGCCAGACGACGCTCGACGCATATCCGAACGACCAACGCGGCACCATGCTCTGGTACCACGACCACGTCATGGGCGTGACCCGCTTCAATGTCTACGCCGGCCTCGCAGGACTGTGGATTGTGCGCGACGAGCGCGAGCGGGAGCTCGACCTACCCGAAGGGCCGCCGTACGAGCTCCCGCTCCTCCTGACCGACCGCAACTTCGACACCAAGGAGGACGGCAGCCTCACCGGCGATCTGGTGCACAAGACCGATCCGGAGGTGATGGAGTGCTTCAGTCCCTTCACGACCGTCAACGGCACCGTCTGGCCGCACCTGGACGTCGAGCCGACGACGTACCGCTTCCGCGTCCTGAACGGCTCGAACGCGCGTACCTACCGTCTCGTGCTCACACGCGACGCCCAGCCCGATCACAGCCGAATCACCCAGATCGGCACCGAGGGAGGGCTGCTTCTCGCGCCGGTGTCGATCCCGGCCCAGGGTCTCGTGCTGTCATCGGCTGAGCGCGCGGATCTCCTGGTCGACTTCTCCGACCTGGCACCAGGAACGGAGCTCACCCTCTGGAACACCGCCGCCGCGCCTTTCGGCGGCACTGCCGCCGACCCCGCGACCGCCGGCCGCGTCGATCTCGACGGCTTACTGCCCTACCCGGAAGTGCTGCGCATCCGCGTCACCGAGGGACGCCGGTCCCGGCACCGCGTGCCTCAGGTGCTCGCCACCGACTTCCGACGGACAGGCCGCGAAGAGCTCGGCGGTGCCGTCGTCCGCGCGATCGCGCTTGTCGAACAGGAAGCCAAGGTCGAAGGCGAGCCGCCCATGCTGACCATGCGCGAGCTCGCCGCCGACCCAGCCGCCGACGAGCCCTTCATCACGCTCGTGGAATCGCAAGCGAGCGGTGAGGAGCGCATCACGCGCTGGCGCACCGTCGCCACGCGCTTCGAGGACACGACGACCTTCTTTCCGATGCTTCATCAACCGGAGATCTGGCGGCTCATCAACCTCACAGGCGACACCCACCCGATCCACGTCCACCTCGACGCGTTCCAGGTCCTCGACCGACACCCGGCCACAGTGGAACAACCCGACAACGGCATCACCACTGTCGGCACCAGCGCCACCGTGCGAATCGGGAACGTCATCGGCGACGGCATCTCACAC
>JALYLU010000781.1 GCA_030774075.1 Actinomycetota bacterium
CATCACGCTCCTCGACGCGCCGGTTTCGGGGAGCAAGGATCCAGCACAGCAGGGCCAGTTGACGATCTTTGCGTCGGGCCCCGACGAGGCCCGCGTGCGCGTCACTCCCCTCTTCGACGCGCTCGGCCAGCGCACGATCTGGGTCGGCCGGGTCGGGAACGGAACACGACTGAAGATCGTGAACAACACCTGGCTCGCGTTCGCGTCGGAAGCGGTTGCCGCGTCGGTGGCGCTTGCTCGACGGTTGGGGCTCGAGACCGAGACGGTGGTCCACGCGCTGGGCGGCGGTCCGCTCGTATCCCCGTGGCAGGCAGCCAAGCTGCAACGCATCGTCAAGGGCGACTTCTCGGCCCAGTTCGCACTGACGCTCGCGCTCAAGGACGTGCACCTCGCGCTCGAGGCGGCCGACGACGACCGATTCGCCGCGCTCGCCTCCCTGGCCGACGAATGGCAACGGGTCGTCGATCAGGGGCTCGGCGACCAGGACCTCACGGTCGTGACACGAGCGCTCGAGCAGCGGGGAGGAACGCGATGACGCTGATCGGTTACACGATGATGTGCGAGCAGGCAGGTCCAAAGCAGTTGGTACGCGATGTCGTGCTCGCCGAGCAAGCGGGTTTCGATTTCGCGGTAATCAGCGACCACTACTTCCCGTGGCTCGACTCGCAAGGCCATTCACCCTACGCGTGGAGCGTGCTCGGCGCGGCGGCCCAGGCGACCGACCACATTCCACTCATGACGTATGTCACGTGCCCGATACGCCGCTATCACCCCGCCGTCGTCGCGCAGAAGGCGGCAACCATGCAACTGTTGTCCGACGGCCGGTTCACCCTCGGGCTCGGCGCGGGCGAGAACCTGAACGAACACGTCGTCGGCGGGCAGTGGCCCATCGTCGGCGTGCGCCACGAGATGCTCCAGGAGGCGGTCGAGATCATCCGCGCCCTCTGGGCAGGCGACACCGTGACCTATCGCGGCAGGCATTTCGATGTCGAGTCCGCGAAGGTCTGGGACCTGCCCGACGCCCTTCCACCCATCGGCATTGCAGTGTCGGGCCCGGGAAGCTGTCGTCTCGCGGGACGGCACGCCGACGTCATGATCGCAGTCGAACCCCGGCCCGAGCTCGGCAAAATGTTCGACGACGCGGGAGGCGCCGGGAAGCCGCGCGTCGGTCAGATCGCGTTGTCGTACGACCACGACGCGCGGATTGCCGTGAAGCGGGCGATGGCTCAGTTCCGCTGGTTCACCGGCAACTGGAGAGTGAACGCCGAGCTCCCGGTCCCCGCGTCGTTCGACGCCGCGTCCAAGACGGTACGCGAGGAAGACGTGTCGGCCCAGATGCCCTGCGGTCCCGACCTCCAGCGACACGTCGCCGGGATACGCGACTTCGCGGCCGCCGGGTTCACACATGTGGCGTTGGTGCAAGTCGGTGGGGACACCCAAGAGCGATTCATCACGTGGGCGGCAACAGAACTGCTGCCCGCGCTCCGCGCGTCATGACCCGGTGATGAGCAACACGCGAACCGCGGTTACTACCGGGGCGAACTCCGGGATCGGGCTCGCGACCGTGCTCGAGCTCGCGCGCCGCGGGTTTCGATCGGTGGGGACGGTCCGGACGGAGGCGAAGGCAGCCGTAGTGGCCGAGGCTGCACGCGAGGCCGACGTGACTGTTGAAACGGTGCTGCTCGACGTCACGGATCCCGACGGTTGCGCGCGTGTAACCGACGAGTACAAGCCGTTTGCGCTCGTCAACAACGCGGGCTATTCAATCACCGGTTCGATCGAGGACGTCACTGACGGCGAAGCGCGCGCTGCGTTCGAGACCATGGTGCTCGCACCCATGCGGCTGGCGCGGCTCGCGATCCCGCATATGCGTGGTCATGGTGGCGGCCGCATCGTGAACGTTTCGTCGATCTACGGACGTGCGTCGACGCCGCTGACCGGCTGGTATCAGGGTGCGAAGCAAGCGCTCGAGGGACTTTCGGACGCGTTGCGGATGGAAGTCGCGCGTGACGGTATCCGCGTCGTTCTCGTCGAACCCGGCGGATTCCGCACTGGAATCTGGGCAGAGACCGAGCGCGAAGTCGCCAAACGCGCCGGCTCACGCTACGCCGGCGCGTATCGGCGCACGCTCACCACAACGAGGCTCTGGCAGCCCTTCATGGGCGATCCCGTGCGGTGCGCCAAGACGATCGGTGCCGCGCTCACGAGCCGCTGGCCGCGCGCCCGATACC
>JALYLU010000782.1 GCA_030774075.1 Actinomycetota bacterium
CACCACCAGCACGACGGTGAACTGCATCCCGGCCTCGGTGGCTGTGGATGAGGCGAGCACCTGCACAGCCACAGTCACCGACACCAGCGGTGGCACCGCGATCACCCCGACCGGCACAGTGACTTGGGGCTCGAGCGGCACGGGGACCTTCACCGCGGCCACCTGCACCCTGGTCTCGGGGAGCTGCTCGGTAACATACACACCGACCGCCGGAAGCGGCACGCACAACATCACCGGGACCTACGGCGGCGATCTCAAGCACAGCGGAAGCAGCGGCACCTTCGGGCTCGCGGTGAACCTGCGCACCACCTCGACGACTCTGAGTTGTGATCCGAACCCGGTCGCTGTCAACAGCCCAACGAAGTGCACGGCAACCGTGACAGACACGAACACCGCAGGGACGAAGAGCCCTCCGACGGGCATCGTGTCGTTCACGGCGGACAACACTGCCGGAGCCTTCACGCCGACCTTCTGCACGCTGGTCCCGGTCCTACTCTCGACGACCCAGTCGAGCTGCTTTGTGAGCTACAACCGCAGCACGCCGGACGTCGTCGTCATCACCGCGGCGTACGGAGGTAGTCCGAAGCACGCGATCAGTTCCGACACCACATTCCTGGCGGTCTACGACCCGAACGGCGGATTCGTCACGGGCGGCGGTTGGATAACGTCTCCGCTTGGCGCGTGCACGTACTCCGTAAGTTGCAACGTCACTACAACAGGCAGGGCGAACTTCGGCTTCGTCTCGAAGTACACAAACGGTGCGAAGCCACCAACAGGGGAGACGGAGTTCAACTTCCAGAGCGGGAACTTCAACTTCCACAGCACGAGCTACGAGTGGCTCGTGGTCGCTGGTGCGAGGGCTCAATACAAAGGGTCAGGCACCATCAACGGCTCGGGCGACTACGGGTTCATGCTGACGGCCATCGATGGACAAGTCAGCGGCGGGGGCGGAACTGACAAGCTTCGACTGAAGATCTGGAACAAGACCAGCGGCCTGATCGTCTACGACAACCAACGGGCCGCTCTCAATGACGACGCCGATCCGACGACGGTCATTGGAAGCGGGAACATCGTCATTCACTCCAAGTAACCGCGGCGCGGAGAGAGGCCGAACTGGGGGAAGCCTCTCTCCGCGCCAACGCGGAAATCGCTGGATTTCCGTCGGGCGTGCGCTAGCCTGTCCACACTCGGGGTAGGTGCGGGGGAGAAATCCTCCGGAGGCGCGCATGGCGCCGCGGCCTTACCGACTCCCGAAAGAACGCCTGACCGCAAGCCTCAGCCGGTTCGCGATCTTGATGCTCGCGGTCTTCCTCACGGCAGGCCTGATCTATGGCGCGGGCGCGCTGATCCTGACCGAAGGGAGAGTGCTCACCGCGCGGCTCCCATCGACCGCGGATAGAACGTCGTCGCCGCCTCGACCGACCGTCGCGATCATCGTCGTAACGCCGAGCCCGACGCCCGAGCCAACCGCATCGCCGTCGCCGACTCCGAGTCCCACTCCGTCGCCTCCATCGATCATCGCGTCGCGCTATCGCTCGAGCGGCCGTAACTACATCGGTCTCGAAGTTGCCGCAGACACCGCATTCCCCGCTCGCTTCGACGGCGTGGTCGAGCTCCGCGTCTACCAGTTCATCAACGGCGAGATCTGGACCGGCTCGAACGTCGCGTCGCTGCCCTTCTTCCCATACGTCACGGTCGTCTCGGGTGACAAGCGAATGACCTACCGGCCCGGTGCACTCGCCAGCGCCACCGAGCTGCTCGTTCGCGATGGACAACGCATCGCGACGGGACAGCCGCTCTTCCGTGTCATCGGCGATGGGCGCTCATCATGGGCGACGTTCTACGACGCGCGCATTCCGTACCAGGTCGTCGTGTCGCTGCAGACTCCGAGCGGCCGCGAGCTCGACGCCCTCAGCTACTTCGTGGATCAGTGACCGCGTAGCGCGGCGACAGCCGCGATGAGGTCCCCGCCCGGGTCGACGAACTCCCTGCGCTGCGCGGCCGCGGACTCGCCCGCGAGCACGTGCGCGCGCAAGCGTTCCGCCGGAAGGAGCGGATCGGCGAGGTTCGCCGGGTCGTTGTCGATCCCGTACTCCTCTTTGATCCGTCGCCGCGTCTCGACCCATCGCACGATCGCGTCGCGATCCGACTCGGGCAGACCCGCGTACACGGCGACGTTGTTCAACGCGTCGCGGTAGGGGAGCAGCCGGCGCCGCTCCGTAC
>JALYLU010000783.1 GCA_030774075.1 Actinomycetota bacterium
CCACGGCGGTATTGGTACACGCCTACTCGTGACTGGCGAGCCTCGCTGGGGAGGCAAGCCGCTCGATGAGCCGGTCGCTTGGGGATGCGGGTTTACGCAGGTGTGGACCGCGCAGGCCGCGCAGCACTGGTCCGCCGTGTTCGGCGATTAGCCAGAACGCCACAACTGCCTGATCGGCACTTGGGGTTGACCCGGTCGGGCATTCTGATTACATGTGCGCGTGGCGACCAGATTGGCGGCGACTGTGACCGTCGCGCTGTTGCTACTCGCCGCAAGCTGTCATGACGGCAGTGATGAGGTGTCGTCGTCGACCAGCGGCACTACCGACTCCTCCTCCGCACCAACCCAACCGAAGGTGTTCGGAACCCGGACATTCGAGGTCAGGGGTGTCTGGTTTCGCGACAACGGCGCGTTGCTCGTCGGACTCCACCCCGATTCTCGGCAGGTGCGCGTGCGCGTGGTGCCTGCATCGGCGGTCGAGCTTTGTCCCGCGTCGCTCGACGGCCGGATCGGCGCGGTCGGAACGCCGTGGCGTGGATTCGGTTTCGCGTCGTGCAAGCAGCCAGATTCGTCGGGTGTTGCAACCTTGCCTCCGACGAACGGCTACTCGCACGTGGTGTTCGCGTTGAAAGCGTCGGGCTCGTCGCGCAGGATCGACGTCTCGGTCTCGTACTCGGCGGCCGATTCGTTCGTCATGGTGACGCCTCCCCGCGGAACAGGTCTCGATGTGACGTTCACGCCTCGCACGGCGTCCGTTGGCGCGCACGCTTTCGTAGTGCCCGGTTTCGGACCCGCCACGTCCGCCAAGATCGTTGTCTCGCAGGCGGGCGTGTCAGCGAGTGCAATCGCTGGAGATTGCAACTTCGCATCAGAGATCGAGTGCACAGCGAAAGTCGCGCCGAACGCGGCGACGGTCGTCCGCATGACGGCCCCGAGTGGGGCCGATTCGACGGTGGCGCTCTACGTGGCGTGGGCATAGTTGGGACACGTCCGCGGCGTAACGAATTCATATCAGCCGATCGGCGCTCGCATAAGCGTCCCAGAGCGGGCAATCTGGGCGCTTGGAACTTGGACCCCCTTCGGACCCTCGACCTCTATCTGCGCTCGGGATGGCGGGGTCTCGACTGCTCATCCAGATGGCGGGCCACGGAGGTTCTGGCAAGTCGACGTTGGCGCGGCATATCGCTGATCGAATCGGTGCCGTGGTCATCGATCTCGACACGATCAAGTCTGCGCTGTTGGAAAGCGGCGCGAGTTGGGATGACGCCTCACGGTGGAGCTACGCAATCATTTACGGACTTGTAGATGATGTTTTGGCCACCGCAGGTGCGAAGGTCATTGTCGATACTCCGTCGTATTGGTCTGAGATACACGAGCGCCTCACTAGCGCCGCCGCGAAACACGATGCCGAATACGTGTTCATCGAATGCGAGGCCGACGAATCGATCCGGTCGAGGCGGCTTGAACAACGGGCAGGGCAGCGCAGTCAAATACGTGGTCTGGCGGTCAACCCGCTCGACGCTCCGGCCGAATTGGACACGGTTCATCTCCGCCCGATCCGACGCCCGGCCAACTGGCAGTGCCTCCTAGTGCCGACTGACAAGCCTGTCGAAGTCGATGACGTGATTGATCAATTTGCGTCTCGCAGGTAGCACCGAACTGCCTGATCGGCGCTCGCATAAACGTCCCAGAGCGGGCAATCTGGGCGTGTGGATCAAGGCACCGGGTGCGACGCCTCGCAGCGACCTATGACGTTCTCGTCGATGCCCTTGCGAATCGAGACCGAGCGGCTCATCTTGACACCGGCGGAACCGAGCGACGCGGAGTGGTTCACCGAGTTGCTGAACGCTCGGGGAGCGGGCACGTTCACTGTCGCGGACGTGCTCGAGCGGATCGACGTCATGACGAAGACGACCAAGACCACGGGCATCGGGGCGCTGGTGCTCCGCAAGCGGCCCGATGGCGAAGCGTTGGGATACACCGCAATCGTCGTTGGGCGTGGCTCGCTTGATGAGCCTGAGCTTGCGTACGAGCTGCTGCGTCGGGCGCATGGGCACGGGTACGCGACCGAAGCCGCTCGAGCGCTGCTCGACGCCGCATTCGTTACAGGCCGGCGTCGAATCTGGTCGACCATTGGGTCCTGGAACGCACCGTCCCTTCGGGTAGCGGAGAAGCTGGGCTTCCGCCGCGACCACTGCACAACGGAAGTCGTTGGGGAGGTG
>JALYLU010000784.1 GCA_030774075.1 Actinomycetota bacterium
TGCTCGCGGTGCTCATTGCGTCCAGCTCGTGCGCGATCGTCTTGCCGACCATCGGAACGGGGGCGCGCGACGAAGCGCTGCTCGTGACGATCGCGTGGGTATCGTTCGCCGACGTCGTGACCGTCCTGGCGGTTCCGTTCGTCCTTTCGACCGGCGGTTTCGCGCGCGCGCTCTCCGGGGCACTGTTGGTGGTCGCGGGCGCGATCGCGATCGGCCTGTCGATCCGGCGCCTCATCGGGCTCGAACCAGTCGTTGCATTGCGCGACGCGTCACATCGTTTGGGCTGGGCGGTCGACCTCCGGTTCTCGCTCCTCGTGCTCTTCACCCTCGCGTGGATCGCCGAGCGGTTCGACACGAGCGCGCTCCTCGCGGGATTCGCCGCCGGCGTGATGGTGTCGCTGCTGGGTGAGCCGAGGCGCGTCGCCGATCAGCTCATCGGGCTGGGCGAAGGGTTCTTCGTGCCGCTGTTCTTCGTCGTGCTGGGCGCGCGTCTCGACCTGCGCGCGTTGGTCGACTCGCGCGACGACCTGTTGTTGCTCGCGCTTCTCGCGATCGCAACCACCGTCGTGCCGGTGACGGCCGCCTTGATCGTTCGGCTGCCGATAGCGAGCGGGCTGCTCGCGGCCGCCGAGATGGGCGTACCGTCGGCCGTCGCGTCCCTCGGACTCGCGACCGGTGCGCTCCGACCGGGCCAGGCCGCCGCAATCATGGGCGCGGCGGCACTGTCGATGGGGGTCGCCGCCGTTGGCGCGGCCCGCCTCGGCGTACACCGGTCGATCAATCCACGCGCACCGGACGACGAGGGGTGAAGACGAAGGTCGCGCCGCCGCTGATTTTCGCCAGCGCGATCTCCGGCGCTTCTTTGGCGGGAGGTGCGGAAGGATCGATCACCGCTTCGTAGGCAAACCGCTCGTCGCCGCGTAACGCGACGGCATGACATGAGGCTCGTGGATCGACTGCCTGCACGATCGCGTCGAGGGCTCGATCGCCGGCACCGCCCAACTGCGAGAACCAGGTGAAGCCGTCGGCCTCTTCGAGCACCGGGCACGGCCCGAGCGCGAATCGAACGGTCGAGTTGTCCACCACATCCACGCGAAGATCCACGTACGTACGCGGCCAGAACATCGGGTGCAGCCGGAGCAGCCGCGCGATCGCGGCTCCGTCACGGGTCTCGATCTCGAGCGCCGGCACCAACCGCTGCGCCGTCATCCCCGCGAGCCCGGTGAAGATCTGGGGCAGCAACGCGAGCGCCGTCTCGTCGCCGTAACGTTTCGACACCGAAACCGCGAAGGCGCGCAGCAAGAGATGACTCTGCACCGCGATCTCCTGCAACGCGATTACGAGCGCACGGTGCGAGAGATCTTCGAGCTCGAAGTCGGGATCGAAGTCGCCCGAGTAGTCGTCCCAACCACCGGGCTCCGCCACGGTCCCAGGTAGCGCGATCGGCGGTTCGTCGATCGGCACGTCGGCAATCTTCGCTTGTTCGACGATCGCGAGATACGGATGCGCCTCGACCGGCTCGAATCCGGGGTCGATCGTGACCGTCCAGTGACAGTGCGGTTCCCGGCCTGCCGGCACGCGCGGCGGCCGGTGCACCGGCCGGACCTGCGCGCGTGGGTTCGTCGCGACCGCAGTGGCATCGAATGTGGGGTCTTCGATCGCGTGGCACATCCCGTGCACGTAGTCGTCACCCAAGGGCTCGACGTCGAGCAGCGCGCCGCAGTGCGCGAGCCAGAACTCTCCGTGGTCGCCGTCTTCCACCCGGCACTGAAAGTCCATGAAGTGGTGCGGCGCACCGATATCGAGCTGGATGTTCTTCAGGATCGTCGGCACGTCACCATTGCCGAAACGAAGGGCGCGCTGCGCGCGCCGGGAGTAGACCGGGCTCGCGGCCATCCACTCCTCGATCGCGATCTGCTGCATCTCCTCGCGCGTTCGGCCCGAGTGAACGAGTGGCATACCGACGCGATCCTGCAGGTGGCCGTGCAACAGCCATTCGCGACCGAGCACCGCGAGCTGCGAGCGCGACAACGTGTCGAGCTCCACGGCTCAAACCCCTTTCGATGCAGCAATCACCGCGTCGATCTCGACGAGGTCTCCGACGCTCAGGCGCCATTCGGCCGCCGCCACGTTCGCGCCAACCTGCTCGGGCTTCGTCGCCCCGGCGATCACACTGGCGACGACCGGGCGCGCGAGCAGCCAGGCAAACGCGAGCTCCAGC
>JALYLU010000785.1 GCA_030774075.1 Actinomycetota bacterium
CACGCACACCATCACCACCGAGCAAGCCGCTTGACCACCATGAGAAAATAGAGATCAAGGTCCGCCCCGAAGTTCAACGGAAAGCCGGACATCCTCGCCAAAGCGGCTCCCCCACAAGCATTTTGGACTCTCGGCTGACCAGCAGCGTCAAGGGTTCGCTCCGCCCTTCGGCCCTTGACCCCGCTTCGGTTCGGTCGCTTCGATCAGCAAGACCCGAAGGGGCTGAGCGCCGAACGGCAGGGATGATGTTGATCGTCCCAGGCTTGTCGCGAGGGCCACTGGGGGTACTCCGCCATCGGTTCCGGAATAGATCCGTTAGGTGCAGAGCACGACCGGCTGGGTTGGTTGGCGTGACGCTGGAATAACGCGAAGCGAGAGTGGTCCGGCGAGTGCGGTAAACGTGCCTGAGTTGAAGTTCATCGGTCGCGACGGTGCTTGCTGCGGAGCCGCATATTGCAACGCCGCCACACCTCGCTTCAGCGTGATTCGCTCACCTCGTTGAAGTACCACTCGCGCCGGTTGGCGAATGGCGCGGCAGTTGCGTGCGGGTGACTGGGAAGGCGTGAGGGCAAGCCGGAGTGTCTCGTCGGCGAGGTCCCTCGCTGACAGGTCGTGAGGCTTTGGGATTCGGCCCTCATGGGACCGGTCGATGAGCCAGCCAAGGTCAACGTCGTTTCCAATGAATCCGAACCTCGCGGGCTCCACAGACCTCGGTAGCTCCTGCGCAAGCGGAATATAAGGAGCGGCGAGCACTGCGTGGCGCGTCGCATCCGTGAATTGATGGTTTGCCGCCCTGTGAGCCAGTCCGTTTGCGTTACCGACCGCTCCCACGACCAGAACTCCTACGATCACGGCAGCAGCTCGCGAGCGTCGGAGCAGGATCTCGGTGGCCAGTGCGATCGAGGGCAGAACCATCGCGGCAATCAGATAGACGTAGCGGCTGAGTCGAGCGGCGTCTGGACCATTCGGAATCAGCCCCTGGACACTCTTGACTTGAATCACCCCGACCCGTGCGAGCGCCGTCTCGAAAAGCAGCACAAACGAGCCGACGAGAAGTGCAATCGGGCCGGCCGCACGCTGAAACAGTCCACGACCAAGCTGCTTGAATGACAAGGCGAGTCCACCGACAAGGGCAACTCCCAGCAGCCAACCGAGACCATCGAGATGCGCGACCGCGCCAACCGCGGCGCCGAAGCCAACCGCGACGAACTTCATGATCTGAGTGACGCTGGGGCGAGCGATGTAGCTCGATTCCTTCGATCCGATTGCAGCGAACCAGATCAAGTATGCGACTGCGGGTGGAGCCGTTTCCGCGAGCGCAATGCGCCAGCCCCTTCGCAGCCACGCCGCAATTCCGACGGTGAAGACCATCGCAGCACCAACGCCCGAGCACATGATTGCCGCCAGCCCCGCCGCAATACCGCAGACGTCGCGTTTACCGAATGGTCCGTCGTGGTCGACGAGAAGTAGCTGGACAAGGCCGAAGAACAACGAACCCACGAAAATCACCTGAAACGCGAACAGGATGTCGTAAGAGCCGGCGCCGAAAAAGATGAAGAGGGACGCAGCGACCGTCGCCAGCCAACGCCGTACGCCCGCACGAAGCATCACCTCGCGCAACAATGCCGCCACCGCCAAGTGCACCACCAACAGGACGACGAGGTACGGCGTGTAGCGCAGCCCGAACAGGGACCATAAGAGGCGATACGTGAGCATCGGCAGAGTCGTCCAATGTTGAGTGTGGGGACGAAATAGATCGCCCACGTTTCCGGCGTTCCGGTGCGCGAGAAAGTCCCAGTCGTCGACCCAGAACCAAGTGTTTCGTGCCCAATACAACAACACAGGCAGCGCAGCCGCCTCGATCAACCAGAACGGGTCGACGGGTAGGCGCACCGAACGCGGCGCCCTGCGCGTCGGACGACGCCTCGAAACGGGGAGCGAGTAGTTCTCGGATGTTGTCGTCACGGCTTGTGAGAGTCACAGGACGGTTGAACCCGTCGGCGGAGCGTAGCCACGGGTGACGCCAGATGCACCCAGCATCGCCGTGCGTCAAGACCGCTCAGCTTGCTCTGCCCCCCTTATGCGACCGTCGGCCCTTCCCTGGCCTCCGTTCGATCACGTCCCGGTTGCCGAACGACGAGGGTGCGCCGTCGAGCTCACGCCCACCGGCGCGCCCTCCATCCTTCAACCACCTGGGTCGTATC
>JALYLU010000786.1 GCA_030774075.1 Actinomycetota bacterium
GAAGGCTGGCCTCGCCTGGTCCGACCCGAGATCGGCGTTGAGCAGCTCCTCGCGCTCGTAGCGAGGGAGCGGGAAGCTCCGCTGCACTCGCCCTCGTCGGTCCAGGAACGCGATCCGATCGGTTCGTGTGTGGTTCAGCAGGATCCCGTCCCGGTAGGGGCGGGCGTTGTGCGACCCGTACGGGATGCGAGCGAAGCGATCCAGCGCTCCGTCGCGGATCCGCCACATGTTCGCTAGGCCCGTGCCGGCCACGAACACCGAGCCCGGCCCCACGTGAACGCTGTTGATGTGGCACGTGTCACCGGCGGGCGGACCATCGCCGGCCTGCGGATCGAACACGTGGAACGACGGCCGGGGCCGGAGCGGAACCTTCCGTCTGATCCGCCACACTGGGTGGAATCGGAGGCAGTACCCCCTGACGAATCGCGATCGCACCAGGTCGTATTCGAGGACGGAGTCGAACCCCGTCGAGGTCATGAAGAGGGAGTCGCCTGCGACCACGATCTCGTGGCAGTGCTTCAGGTAGGGATTCCTGAACGATCGGAGTCGACGGAAGTTCGCGTCGTAGACGAAGATCTCGTCGCTGGCCGCCAGGTACAACTTCTGCTCATGGAGCGCGATCCCGCGCAACCCTCTGTCCCCTCCCCGCCCCTCCCAGTCGATCGATTCGTCGTTCCAATCCAGCACGCGCTCGATGTCGCTCGTCGCGAAGTCGGCCAGGTACACGCCGCCGTGGCTCTCGCCCTGATGCGCCGACCGGACCACCGAGCTGAGCGCGACGGTTGGGAGCTCGGCGCGGTCGGCTGCGGACATGGGAGCAGAGTATAGGCGGGCGTCTTTCGTTGCCCTGCAAAGGCGATTTCCGCACGCGACATCGTTCACCCGGCATTGAGGCCCTGCTACAATCGGCCGGTTACCGCGTGAGTCCCCGAAAGGCTGCCCGTGGCCGACCTGTCTCCTGCTTTGGCACACGATGCTCTCGGCGATCGAGGACGGCGGATCGTCACCGCGCGGCACACCGACAGCTTCCGGCTGGCGCGCACCTTCGTGGTCGTGATCCTCGCGGCCGCCGTCGATGTCACGAACTTCCTCGACCGAGGGAACTCGCTGCGATACGCCCTGCTGCTCGTGCCGTTCGCTTCCTTCTTCTGGATCCGTCTGGCCCGCCCCTCGTCCGTCTTCCGCCGACCCTCGCGGACGGACAAGATCCTGTTCCTGATCGTCGGGTTCGGCCTCGCCGGCACGTACTACGGCATCGTGTTCAACCACACGACCGCGACCGCGCGGCCTCTGTTCCTGCCCATGCTGCTCGCCTTCCTGTATCTCGGAACGATCGAGGAACCCACCGACCGCGAGGTCCGGATCATCCTGCGAGCCATCGCCGGGGTCGGGGCCGTCTACATCTGCCTGGCGGCCGTGGCCAACTCCGGCCTCATCGAGTGGCTCCTGCAGTTCCGGCAGTTCAAGAACGCGTCGTTCCCGTTCGTGGCGATCGGTTTGGCGGGGGCCTTCATCCTCAAGCGGCCATTCCGCGTCATCGTGCTCGTCGTCCTCTCGAGCCTGGTCTTCTTGGGCTATCCCTCGGCAACCGCGGCGCTCATCGTGGTCGGAACGATCATCACGTTCTTCGTCACCAGCCCGCGGGGGACCAGGTTCCGCCCGTACCTCGTGGCCATCCTGGTGGTCGCGATCGCCGGCATCTCGCTCGCCAACTTCAACAGCAGCGTCGCGCTGACGAGCAGCTATTTCGAGCTCGTGGGCAAGCGCAATACGGACGCCGGACGGCTGGCCATCTGGACGAGCGGCATCGAGGAGTTCAAGCAATCGCCGGTGATCGGGAGCGTGTTCTCCAGCGACACGATCACCGAGGTCGGCCCGAACCGCACGTCGCCGTACCACAACGACTTCGTGTTGTTCCTGGTCAAGGGCGGGATCGTCGGGCTCCTGCTGTTGGTCGCCTTCATCCTCGCTCTTGAGCAGTCGATCCTTCGACGATACTTCGCGCTCGTTCGAGCCGGTGAAGACGCCCGGGCGTCCCTGCTCCGACTCCTGCTCGTGGGGTTCAACGGATTCCTGGTCTCGATGGCCTTCAACCCCGTGCTGCAGGGGTTCTCGAGGTCCGCCACGATCTTCTCGATGTACGGCATCGCGATGCTCGTCGGCGCACCCCGGAAGGCTTCGCACGCGCACG
>JALYLU010000787.1 GCA_030774075.1 Actinomycetota bacterium
GTGTTGTCTTCATCGAACGTCACGGTCACCGACCGTCGTCGCGGGTCGATGTTGTCGATGGTGCCGCGTTGACCGTTGAGAACCCCGAGCGGGTAGTCGTTGGTGAGGGTCACGACCCAGTCGCCCACCGCGAACGCGCGTCCGTCGACGACGAGCTGGTCGGGTCCGACGCCGCCGTCGGTTCGGAGTGCGATGCGGGCTTGTTGGTTGAGGGCGGTGACGTCGTCGCGGCGGGCGGCGAGCATGAACGCGCTGTCACCGTCGAAGACTCGGTCGCGCCATTGTTCGACCATCTCAACGCGAGCGTCAGCTTTGGTCACGTGGTCATGGACGCGTCCGTGCGCGGCGAGGATCCCGAACGCCATCGCAGTGTCGCCGTCGCGGAGCTCGGCGAACGCTTCGCGTTCGATCGGGTCGCGGTTGCGTCGGTTCTCGGTGAGGCGGATCGCGTCGGGCTGTCGGGCAAGGGCGGCGAAGACGCCGCCCGCTTCGATCGCGGGGAGCTGGTGGTGATCACCGACCAGCACGATTTTGGCGTCGGCGTGAACGGCGTGGTCGATGAGCCGTGAGAGCTTGCGGGTGCCGATCATGGCGGCCTCGTCGACCACCACGACCGAGCGGCGGCCGAGGCCGGTCACGCTGTCGCGGTCGAGCGCGGTGAGAAGGCGGTCGAGACTGCACGACGGGATACCGGCACCAGCCTGGAGTTGGGCCGCGGTCCGAGCCGCGACCGCGCAGCCGATCACCGGGTAGCCGTCGCGCTCCCACACCTCCCGCGCCACGCCCAGCGCGTGGGTCTTACCCGTGCCGGCAGCACCCACGACCACTGACACACCCGCCCCGCCGGTCGTGAGCGCCAGGACCATCGCCGTCTGCTCATCACTCAACGATGACGCAGCCTCGAGTACCGGTCGAGGGTCGGCGCAGACGGCGTAGTCGCCGTCACGGCGTTGCTCGACGGTGTCGAGGACGCGGCGTTCGACGGCGAGGTGCTCGACGGTCGCGTACTGCACCCCGGTCAATGCGACACCGACCACCTCGACATGACCGCTGGCGAGGAACGCGTCGGCGCGGGCCTCGAGCTGCGAGATGGTCGCGCCGGGCGGGCAATGGTTGGCCGCCAGCCGCAGCACCGCTCGGCGGTCGAAGGTGCTGTCGTTGGTGTTGGCGATGAACGCGAACCACTCGTCACGGGCGTCGAGTGCCGTTGGTACAGATGGTTGTTTAGACCTGCACAGCACCTCGACGCGACCGCGAGACAGACCGTGCAGGTCTGCACGCTCCCGCCAGTTCGTCCGCAGTTGTTCGGGATCGACGTTGGAGTCCTTCGCGGTGCGGGTCTGAACCGCGAGCCGCCGCCGGGATCGCACCGAGTCATCCCCTACCGCGTCGGCGGCTTCCTCGATCTCGATCCGGCGCCGGCTGAACTCCCGCAGCACCTCGCGCCCGAAGCCGGCGAGATCCGCCTGGCCGTTCATCGGGTACTCCCACGCGACCCCGAGTGACCGGGTGAGGGCGTGGCGGAGCTCGGCTTGGTACAAGAACCCGGCCGTGCGCGCTTGCGCGTACAGCAGCCGGCCGTCCAACGCCCGCCACACGCCGTCTTCGCAACAGGTCGCGTTGGCGACCAGGACGTGGGTGTGTAGCTGCGGGTCGCCGGCCCGGCTCGTACGGTGCCGGAACGCCGCGCCGATCACGCCCCCGCCGTCGACCGTCTCGAGACCGTCGTGGCCGCGCCGCGATCGCACCGCTTCGCGCTCGAGATAGCCGATCGTCTGATCGACCGCGTGCTCGTGCGCGGCCACGACCGCGTTCGCCGTGTCCGGAGTGCCCAGCACCCACGCCAACGACACGGACTTCGGCGCCGACAACGTCAGGTCGAACGCGCACAGGCTCGCGTTGCCCCGACGCAGACGTACACCGGCGGACGGATCCACACCTGACAACACCGTGCGGAAGTCGTCGTCGGCGACCTCGCCGGCCAAGCCGAGCTGCTCCGCACCCGCGCCGAGCCAACGACCGGGGACCTCTCCCGCCTCGATGTAGTAATCCTCCACGCTGTGCGCGACGCCGGCGAGGTAGTAGCCCTCCTGGCCTGCGCTCAGCTTGCCGATTGACATCATCACCCCTGAATGGCGCGTTGAGACCCCGAAACGCGACAGCCGCATCGTGATGCAACGTGTGTGAGAG
>JALYLU010000788.1 GCA_030774075.1 Actinomycetota bacterium
GTTGAAGACCTTCTCCACGAGCACCGACCCGGTGAGGAGCTGCGCGAGCAGCAGCCCACTCGCGGTCAGCGTGGGCAGGAACGCATTCGGCAGCGCGTGACGCGCGTAGGCGGGCCACCGGCCGAGCCCCTTGCTGCGCACGACGACGATGAAGTTCTCGCGCGAGATGTCGAGCAGGTTCGCCCGGAGCAGGCGGACGAGGAAGGCGAGCGGCGCGAGCCCGAGCGTGATCGCCGGCAGCACGAGGTGCGCGAGCGCGCTCCGAAGGACGACCCAGTTCCCCGTGATCAATGAATCGATGACCGGCATGTGCGTGTACTGGGTGAGCGGGTGGGTGTAGTCAAGGTTGGGGTCGTACTGTCCCGCGACGGGCAGGAGGTGCAGCCGCTGGAAGAACACGAGCTGCAGGATCAGCGCAAGCCAGAACGCCGGCATCGACACCGACAGCACGGCGCCGATCCGGATCACGCCGTCGGGTGCCCGGCCGCTCCACCGGGCCGACACCAGCCCCAGAGGGATCGCGAGCGTGAGCGCGAAGACCATCGCCGTCACGACCAGCTCGATCGAGGCCGGAGCCCGATCCATGATGTCCGAGAGCACCGGCTGATGGGTGTGGATCGACGTGCCCCAGTCGCCCCGCACGACGCCGCCGAAGTACGAGACGATCTGAACGGGGAGGGAACGGTCCAGGCCGAGCTCGTGCCGGACGTTAGCGATCTGCTCCCGCGAGGCGTGCGGGCCCGCCCACGACACGGCGGGGTCGCCGGGCACCACTCTCGCGATCACGAAGGTGAGCACGACGACCCCGACCACGACCAGGATCGCCAGCGCGATCCGCCGGACCAGGTACCGCCCCATCCCTAGCCAGAGGGCGTCAGGTCATAGGCGAACACCACGTTCGGATACGCCGGGTTCTCCTCGAACCCCCCCACCGACGACAGCATCGCCCGCTGGTACACCTGCGTGTAGATCGACAGCGCCGGCACCTCCTGCGCGATCGTCTGCTGCATGTCGGCGTACATCGACTCTGCGGAAGACCGGTCCGAAGCGGCCAGAGCCTCCGCCTTGTTCATCGTGGTGTCCAGCGCCGGATCCGAGTAGTAGGACAGATTGAAGTACGGCTTGTCCTCCGTGTGGAACAGGTTGATGAACCACGAGTACGGGTCCGCGTAGTCCGGCCACCAGTAGAAGAGCAGGATGTCCTGATGCTGGGTCGGATCGGACGATTTCGCCTTCGCCCATTGCGCCGGCCATGCGAGGGGCCGCACGTCGAGGTTGACGTTCAGTTTCGCCAGATCGGACTTCATCAGCGAGGCAACGAGCTGCTCGTCGGAGTCGCCCTGCAAGTAGGTGAGCGTGAGGTCGAGTGGCTTGCCCCCCGGCCCGTAGCCCGCTTGCTTCAACAGGTCGGTCGCCGTCTGCGCGTCATAGGTGAGGTCCAGGCCGTCGACGTGACCCCACAGCCCCGGCGGTACGATGCCCGAGAGCGGCTGGGCCGCACCGTGAAGGGCGCTCATCATGCCGTTCCAATCGACCCCGGCTGCGATCGCCTGGCGCAATCGCACGTCCGCCAGCGGACCCGACGCCGTGTTCAACATCGCGAGCAGCGTCTGCCACGAGCTCGAGTCCGTCGTGGAGAACCCATCCTGGCTCTGGAACGTCTGCCAGAGCTGGGGCGTCAGCCGCTCCACCAAGGACACCTGCTCGGACTGGAGCAGCTGGGCGGCGGTCGTCGCCTGCGGCACGACGCGGAACACCATGTTCGTGTAGTGCGACCCGTCCCAGCCGCCCCAATAGTCGGGGAAGGCCTTCAGGCGGAGCTCGGTTTCCTGGCCCTTGTTCCAGGCGTCCAGGACGTAGGGACCGGTACCGGCCTCGTGGCCCTGTTCGAACCACGTGTTGAGGTCTCCGCTCGTGGCCGACGTGTCGAAGATGTAGGCGGCGTAATCGGCCGACGCGATCAGGTCGAGCGGCGCCGAGTACTTCAGGTGGAACACGACCGTCTGCGGGTCGGGCGCATCGATGGACTTGACCGCGCCCCAGATGTACGCGGCGCCCTGATTCAGTTCCATCGTCCGCTCGATCGACGCCTTCACGTCGGTGGAGGTCATCGGCTTGCCGGTGTGGAACATCACGCCGTCGCGCAGCGTGAACGTCCACGTCTTTCCCCCATCCGAGGACTCCCAGCT
>JALYLU010000789.1 GCA_030774075.1 Actinomycetota bacterium
CGAGATGGCGCGCCACGATGCGGTGAGCAGAAGGCATAGCGCCTGCTCAGACGGCGTTCTCGCGTTGTTCGTCGTCCGCTGTTGTTCGCCTTTTCCGCCGAGATTCGTGGTCGCCGTGACCAAACGGTGACCACTCGGATAGGTACAGACGCGAGTGCAGACACGCGTCAAGTCCTCCGTCGTCCTTCGTGCAGACGCCTGTTGAGAGGACGAGGGCATCCTCCCGACACGCGCCGCGGAGGAATCCCGAGTGAGCAAGACCGGAAGCATCAAGAAGACGGGGAGCACGTGGGGATTCGTGCTGGACGTCGGTCGATCGAACGGTCGGCGGCGACAGGTTCGTAAGCGCGGCTTCCGGACGAAGAAGGACGCGCAGACCGCGCTCAACGAGGCGCTTGCCGATCTGCAGCACGGCTCGTACGTTCGCCCGCGACGGATCACGTTCGGCGACTACCTCGACGACTGGCTCGCGACGGTCGCCATCGCCGGACGTCGACCGACGACGATCGCCGGGTATCGACGGGAGATCCGGATCCACGTGAAGCCCGCGCTTGGGGAAGTCGAGCTGCAACAAATCACGGCGGTCGATCTCGACCGGCTCTACGCGCAGCTCGCGGCGGAAGGTAGTCCCGACGGGCGCGGCGCGCTCTCGATGAACACGATCCGCAAGGTGCACGCGCTGATCGGCAAGGCGTTGGGCGATGCGGAGCGGAAGGGTCTCGTGCAGCGCAATGTAGCCCGGGCCGCCTCTCCCCCGTCGGCGCGATCGGCGAAGGCACCCGAGATGCAGTGTTGGACGCCCGAACAACTACGAACGTTCCTGGACTTCGTCGCGACCGACTCGCACCACGCGCCGGTGTTGCGCTTGGCGGCGATGACCGGGCTGCGTCGGGCCGAGCTCTGCGGCCTGCGCTGGCAAGACGTCGATCTCGACAACGCCCGGCTCGTCGTGCGCCAAGCGATCACGACTGTCGACCACGAACCCTCACTCGGCGATGTGAAGTCGACGCGGTCTCGCCGGGTGGTTGACATTGACGCGTCAACCGTGGCGGTGTTGAAGGCGCGTCGAGCGCACCAGCTCGAGGAACGGTTGCGCGGCGGACCTGCGTGGATCGACACGGGTCTGGTGTTCACGATGCCCGATGGTCGCGGTTGGCATCCCGACGTCATGACTCGAGCGTTTGCCCGGTTGGTGAAGCATTCCGGGTTGCCGCGCATCCGTTTGCACGACCTGCGCCACACGCACGCGACGCACTTACTCGCCGCCGGCACGAACGTGCGCGTCACCTCCGAACGGCTCGGCCACGCGTCAGCCGCATTCACCCTCGACGTCTACGGCCATGTCCTCCCCGGCCAACAAGCCGACGCCGCGGCCGCGGTCGCGGCCCTGGTCGACATGTAGCGATCGCTTTCGACCGCGCCCCGATCGTGCGCCTTTCAGCGCGCACGGATCGATACTCACTGGCAGATATGCGTTAGTGCACTCCCCTGAGGCGTCGGACAGACTTCGGCTGGCTAACCGTCAGCCGGCCGAGCCAGAGGAGGCAGCCTTGCCGATCACCGAGACAGACCTCGTCGAACTCGCGAACTTGCTCGACGAGGGTCGCGATGCCTGGATCCACGGTCGGCTCCAATGGGAGTCCGACAACAGCGCGACGTTCCAACCGGACGACGCGACGATCTTCGGTCCCTTCGGCGGAATAGCGCCCAAGGTCGTCGCGCCGCGCGTCCAACCCGAGGTTCAACGCACGCTCGCCGCGCGCTTCGGAGGGGGCACAGGGTTAACCGAAGTTGTCCGGACCATCGTTGAAGGCGATCTCGTTGTCGTGGTGTATGTCGACCGTAGCTCCGTGCGGTTCGACGGAAGCGACGACGAAACACCTTGGATGCTTCGCGTCACCGAGGTGTTCCGGAAGCAACCTGACGGATGGTTCCGACTCCACCGCCACGCCGATCCTCTCGTGCGCTATCGCGACCTCGACGCGACTCGAAAGCTCCTCGACTGAGACGGGGCGTCATCGACCGCCCGTGCCCCAGTAGAACGGTCCCGTGGTCGGAGTCACGGTGATGTCCCATCCGGCCGCGCGTAGTCGGGCTTCGAGCTCCTCGGTTTCGAAGGGGATCTTGATGATGCGGAATGGCGTGCCATCGCCGGTTCGCCTTTGGACAATCGGGGAGTTGCGT
>JALYLU010000790.1 GCA_030774075.1 Actinomycetota bacterium
GGTACCGGGTTCGTCGGCGCTTACGCCGAGGACCTCGGGTTTGAGGTCGGCAGCGTCGAGGTCGTCGGCGACGGCGTCGATCGTCGAGCGGGTTCCTTCCGTGGCGCGCTTCATCTCCGTGACGAGACCGATCCGCGCGACGGTGCGCGGCGGCCCGATCTCGACGAGGGTGTCGCCGATCTGGACCACCGACCCGGCGTGCGCGCGAGTCGGCTTCTCGACCGCGACTCCGTCGAGTGTCGTGCCGTTGGCGCTGCCGAGATCAATCACGACCACGGTGTCGTCGGGCCCGGGCTCGAGCGCCACGTGTCGCCGCGAGACCCGAGCATCGACCACGATGATCCCGTCGGCCTCTCGGCCCAGCTCGATGCGATTGTCGAGCAAGATCGTGAACGCCCGTCGATTCGGTGACCGCACCGTGACGAGGGTCGCGCGCATGCGAGAGTCGATCATCGGAAAGCGAGGCGTGCGAGGTCGCTGTCCTCATCGGGCACGCCGAGGAGCGTACCGGCGACATCAGCACGAGAGTGCTCCAACCGACTCGCGGCCAAGGCGCGCGCGCGCTACTCACTCGCAGGTTCCGCGAACCGCGGAGGCCGCTTCTCGGTGTGGCTCGAAAGGCCCTCGCGGGCATCCGGGCCGCCGAACCCGTAGAACTCGTAGGCGAGGCTGGCGTCGAAGATCGCCGACTGGGCCCGGTACCAATTGTTCAGCGTCTGCTTCGTCCAGCGGATCGCGGACTGGGCGCCCTGAGCGAGCTGCACCGCGATCTCCAACGCCCGTTGTTGCACGTCGTCGTCGTCGACGCACACGGACACGAGCCCGATGCGTTCTGCCTCCTCACCCGTGAGCACGTCACACGTCAGGAGGTAGTACTTGGCTTTCGCCATGCCACACAGGAGCGGCCAACAGATCGCGGCGTGGTCGCCCGCAGCAACGCCGAGCCTCGTGTGCCCGTCGATGATTCGGGCGGTGCGGCCGACCACCGAGATGTCGGCAAGCAGGCCCGCCGCCAAGCCCGCGCCGACGGCAGGGCCGTGCATGGCCGACACGATCGGCTTCGAGCAGTTGATGACGTTGAAGACGAGATCGCGCGCTTCTCGCATGACGCGCGTGCGCGCGCCGTAGTCACCCATCGTCAGGTCGATGAGGTCGAACGACCCGCCCGCCGAAAAGGCCCGTCCCGCGCCTCGGAGCAGCGCGACTCTCACGTTCGGATCGCGGTCGACCGTGAGCCAGATGTCGGCCAGCTCTCGGTGGACCTGCGGACTCACCGCGTTGAGGCCGGGCGCATCCATTGTGATGCGGAGCACACCGTCGTCGGGCCGGTCCGTCACGAGCCCGGGGAACGCGTCGTAGGGATCGCTCATCGGGGTACTCCGATCCTGGTGGTGTCTCGTGGTCGGACACGACGCGATGCCATTCTTCCAGCCCGAGGTAGAGCGCTACGCAGATCAGTTGTGCGCCGTGCCGTGTGATCGTCCCGAACGAACCGCGCGCGTCATCGCCTGAAGATCGGGACCGGGTTTGCGTGGCCGCGGCGTCTACTGGAAGGTCGCGAGGAAGGACGTGTAGGTGACGGTGACGCCGGTGCCGAGTTGCATGCGCAGGCCGGCGTTGCCTCTCGAGAGTGAGCTGTCCGAGCTCGTGATCGTCCAGTTGCCCGGCTCGGCCGTGCTGGTTGCCCAGACCTTGGAGGTGATCGTGGTCCCTACCACCCGGAAGCGCAGGCTGTACGACGTGCCGGCGGTCGCCGCGAATGGTGTCGTGGCGATTGTGGTGGTGGTGCCGCCGACCTTCTTTTGGACCACCAGGTTGGTGCCTTCGATGTAGGCCTTGTACCAGTTGTTGGTATCGGTGAAGCGCAGGACCGAGCCGATGTTGGCGCCGCTGAAGGTGTTGACCGACCCGGTGAACAGCACTTCGGCGTTCGTCGCGGTCGGGCCGAGCACTGCGCTGTGGGGCCCGGAGCCGCTGGCCACCTGGCCGGCATTGTTATTGATGGAGAAGAGCGTGCTGGAGTTCGCTTCGCCACCCCACACGTGGCCGTCTGACGCGGTTCCCCACAGCGACTGGTTGGCGCGGTGGAAGGTGTCTTTGGCCAGAGTCGTTCCCGGCGGAGGTGGAGGCGCAGGCACGCCGTACGCGTGGAGGTTGCCGCTCTGAGTTCCGATGTACACC
>JALYLU010000791.1 GCA_030774075.1 Actinomycetota bacterium
CGGCTTCTCGAACGTGCGGGATATCGCGTCGTAACGGCTGCCGATTTCGGCGAGATCGTGCGGATGTCCCTCGACCGCAGACCGGACATCGTCGTGCTCGACATCGGGCGCTCCGACCCCGAGGGCTGGGAGACACTCGACCGCATCCGAGCTGTGTCGAGCGTCCCGGTCGTGATGTTGAGCGGAGTTGCGCGGGCCGCTCAGGTTGTCCGCGGATTGGCCGCGGGAGCAGATGACTTCCTCACCAGGCCGATTCACGAGGACGAGTTCCTGGCGCGGGTCGAGGCCGTGCTGAGACGGTCTGACGAGGCTCGGCACGATGTGCTGACCGGGCTTCCCAACCGGCGAGCCTTCGACGAGCACCTCGGTGGTTGCATCGCGCGATCACGCGAAGATCACGAGAGCATCGCGCTCGTGCTGCTGGACATCGACGGCTTCAAGAAGATCAACGACCTCGACGGGCACGCGGTCGGCGATCGGGTGCTGCGAGATGTCGCCCGGACTGCGTTGCGCCAGGTTCGAATCAGCGAGGAGATCTTCCGCGTCGGCGGCGACGAGTTCGCAATTGTCCTCCGTGGTGACCACGAAGCGGCGAGGAAGGTCGCCGAGCGCGTGCGCGTCGCCGCTGTGGCGCAGAGGCGGGCAGCGGCTCTGCCGACACTCTCGGCCGGGATCGCTGTCTGTCCCACGGACGCGACAGACAAGGACGAGCTCTTCGAATGCGCCGACCGCGCCCTGTACGCCGCGAAGGAAGCCGGCCGGAACACGATCGTCGTCTACGGCGACGGTCTCGCCCGCATGAGCCGGCCCTCGGGCGTGACCAGGCTCGACTGACCGTGCACCTCGGAGGCGTTGACGCCTTGCGGCCATCCGCACCGCCGCGTTGTTTGGGGCGGTGTGATGGACACCGGGACGCGTCCGAAAGGATGCATGCGACAACGGCGTACGGCAACCGTTTTTTCCTCTCTGTTACGGACTTGTCACACGTTTGAGTCTGGTGTCTGACACCGGGACATGGCTGTGACGGCCGGGAGCGCCGGTCGAACTGATCCCCTAACCGTCAGGTGGCAGCGAGGACTATGGTGACAGGATGCCGGCCGACTTTCGACGCTTCATGCCGTTGATCCTGATCGCGCTGGTCGTCATCGTGTTCGTGCCGGCGTTGTTCAAGAAGCACAGCTCGTCGGGGCCGAACGCCGCGACGAGAGCCACGCAGACGATCGGCGCGATGAACCTGATCGACAGGGGCGAGCAGAGCTACATGGCTGCACACGGCCGCTTCACGAAAAACCTCGCGGACCTGATCGCGACGAACCGCGGGCTTGCAGGTGACCTGGCGATCGGTCTTGACGTTCAACTCGACGTGAGCACCGACGGCCAGAGCTACCTCGCTCAGGTCGCGAGTGACGTCCTCAGCCTCGTCCGTTCCCGCGACAAGAGCAAGATCCTCGCGCAGAGCTGCCTCGTTCGAAAGAGCGGCTCCGGCGTGAAGTGCCCGGCCCCCAGTCGCTAACGCAAAGGACTCCGCTTGTGTGCGAGCGGTTCGCCGTAGCGTTTTCTGGTTATCGACGCTCGATGCCGACGCGAGATCGCGGCAGCGACCAGCTAGGCGACTGCGGTGTTGTACCGCGGTTGATCGAATCCTCTAGCGCGCTTCTGGAAGTTGAGGCGTTGATCGGCAAGCTCGAGCGCGCGGGCGGTATCCTCGGCCTCGCCGGGCAAGAGAACAGCACCGAACGCCGCCGAGACCTCGTGCCCCCCATCGTTCTCGCAGAGCGCCGCCGCGACGGTTTCCAGCAGCGCGGAGCGCTCCGTACCCGGATCGTCGATCAGGGTGCAGAACTCGGCTCCTCTGAGGCTGTAACAGGACCCTGAGGTGCCGACGGTCTCGGCAAGCCGATTCGCCAAGCGGGCGAGCAGACTGTTGGTCGCGGTGGCTCCCAACGCCCTGGCATGCTGTTTGAGGCCGCCGAGCTCGAAGATGACCATGAGTTTCGATGCTCTCAACTCGGCGACAGCCTCGTCCAGGTCTGCGAACAACCTGTCGCGGTCACCGAAACCGGTCAGCGAGTGCACGTCGGGCAGGTGGTCTACTTCATCGAGTTGAGCGTCATGTTTGGTCATGACTATCATCCTGTGCAAGACGGCGCCCGGTGACATCACCCTTATAGGT
>JALYLU010000792.1 GCA_030774075.1 Actinomycetota bacterium
GTGTTCGAGCGCGGCACGTCCGCGCTTGCCCGCGCCGCGCGCGTGCCGGAGCACGAATCCGGGATTGCGAAGTGCGCCGGCGAGCGAGCCGGTCACGTCTCCGGTCGCGATCCGTGCGTAGAGCAGCGCGAAGAACAGGTCGATCTGCAGGCAGTTCCACGCATTCCCCGCACGCTCGGATCGTTCACGCATCTCGGTGAGCTCGCGCGCACCGCGGCTCATCTGGCCCGTGATGATCGCGAGCATGGCCGAGAACGTGTCGAAGAAGTCTCTGGACGTCGGGAGCTCGAACTGCACCGTGAACGGGCGGAACTCGTCGATCATCTGTTGCGCCTGGTCCGCGTCGCCCATCGGCGCATTGGTGCCCGCCGACCACAGACCGCTGGCGAGGGCGTAGATCGGGTCGGCCTCGCACGCGACGGCGAGCTCGGTTTCGGTGAGGGCGTCCTGGATGTTGCCGAGCATCAGCTCGGTTGGGGCCAATACCCCGTGCGCCATGGCCGCGGCTCGCCGGTTGCCCGTCTGCTCACCGATGGCGAGGAGCTCGTGTGCTATCGAACGAGAAGTGCGCGTGTCTCCCCGCAATGCAGTCGCGGTACCGACACCCCCAAGGCCCTTGATATGTGCGTAACGCCGGTCATGCGGATCCTCGACCCGCGCGAGCAGCGGTTCGAGCTGCCGCCAGACCTCGACCGAGCGCGCGGTGTTGCCCTCGGTCCAGAGTGTCCAGGTCAACCATGCGAGGGCGAGGGCCTGCGCGGTCGGGTCGTCGCAGCGCCGACCGAGCTCGATTGCCTCGTCGAGCAGTCGCCGGGAATGCGGCATGTCGTTCAAATGGAGGAATGCGCTATGACCCGCCCACGCGGTCCACCGTGCGGCCAGCCGATCGTCGCCCACACGCTCCGGCAGCTCGCGGTGGAGCGTCTGCAGTCGATGCAGCTCGTTGAACTCGGCCGTGTAATAGAACGCGAAGGCCCAGTCGAGGATCAGCTCGAGCAGAAGGCGGTCGCGCGTCCCGGCATCGACGTCGACTTCCTCCCCGGTGAGCAGGCTGTACGCCGAGCGGTAGTGCGCGTGCGCCTCGACGATCGAATAGCGGTCCATCGCCTTGCGCCCCGCGCGCCGCAGGTAGCGAACCGCTTCGATGACATGGCCGCTGTGTTCGTAGTGGTACGCGAGCGTCTCCACGAACTCACCGGCGCGGTCGCCGAGCAGGGCCTCGATCGCCTGCGCGACGCGCTCGTGCAGTGCCTGACGCTCGCGGCGCAAAAGCCCGTCATACGCGACTTCCTGCGTGAGCGCGTGCTTGAAGATGTATTCGAGCTCGGGATCGGCTGCCTTCTCGCGAATGAGGTCGGCCGCCGTGAGGTCGGCCAGGCTGCCGTCGAGGTCATCGGGTGCGGTCGTGACGCTGCGCACGAGACCGTAGAGGAACTCGCGGCCGACGACCGAGACCTCGCGTAAGACGCGGCGGCGATTCGGGTCGAGGTTGTCGATGCGGGCGGCGATCAGGCCGCGGATCGTGCTCGGAATTGCGAGCTCGTCGAGCCCGCGGCGCAAAACCCAACCGTCTGCTTCCTGGACCAACACGTCGGTCTCGATCAGGCTGTTGACGATCTCCTCGACGAAGAAAGGGTTGCCGTCGGTGCGGGCGGTGACGACCGCGATCAGCTCCTCGGGCGGGTCGGCGTCGAGCAGAGAGACGAGTTGGTCGCGCGTCTGCCGCTGCGACAGCTCGGTGAGGTGAATCGCCCGCTCACCGGGTGCCTCGAGCGCGAAGCCGGGCCGGAAGTTGCAGACCATCACTATGGGGGCCGATTGGGCGACTGCGAGCTCACGTACGAGATCGGCGGTCGACGGGTCGACCCAGTGCAGGTCCTGCAGGCAGACCACGGTCGGGGCGCGCCGGGCAACGGTGTCGATGAGTGCGGTGAGCGACGCGAGGAGCACCGCGCGAAACGACTCGAGGTCGACCGTCGATTCGGTGGTGATGCCGTAGAGATGCGCGAGCGCGCCCATCGTGCGCTCGTCGCCCGGCAGGTTCCGCGCGACCATCGCGTCGAGCTTGGCCCGGACCTCGTCGGACGAGTCGTGCTCGTCGATACCCGCGGCGTGGTTCAGGAGATCGATGACGGGCGCGTAGGGAATGTTTGCGGTGTAGGGAAACTGTCT
>JALYLU010000793.1 GCA_030774075.1 Actinomycetota bacterium
CAAACGAGCTTGGAGTCGAGCGCGTCGACGTGCTCCGGCTCGGCGATCAGCGCGACGTCGACGATGTCGGCCCAGCCGTGGACGGTGACCGGCTGACCGACCGGCGATGCATCGGCCAGATCGACCCAATGGGCGTACGCGGGCTTGAGCAATCCGGCTTGTTGGTGTTCGGTCGTCGGCGAGAGCCAACACCTCCGGGTCGCGAGGCCAAAGTGCCGGCCGTCCTCGTGTAGCCCGCCCTTGCGGACGTCGACGATCTGCTCGCCCTCGAGGAGTGCGTGAACGATCGCGGCCCACTCCTTGAGCGCAGGGGCCTTCAAGGCGGCAGTGCCCTGGTTCGTCTCGGAGGCGGTCACGCGAGCCAGGATAACCAACGACATGGAAGAGCTCGTCTCGGATGGTCTGCGCCTCGGAGCGCATTTCGCGCGTCCGGTGGGCGCGACGCGGGTGCCCGGATTGCTTGTGCTTCCCGGGTTTCCGCGCGGCACGGGTGGCGCGGCGGCGCTCGGGAACACTGATCAGACCTTGTGCGATCGCATCGCACGCGAGTCGGGCTGGGCCGGCCTCACCTTCACGTTTCGGGGAACGGGCCCGTCGAGGGGCGACTTCTCGATCGAGGGCTGGCTCGCCGACGTGCGTGCCGCCGTCGATGCGATGCACGCCCGGGCCGACGTCACGGGTGTTTGGATCGCGGGATTCCGGCTCGGCGGGACGCTCGCGATCGTCGTGGCCGCCGACGACGAACGAGTACGCGGGATCGCGACCTTCGCCGCGCCTGCGTCGTTGCGGACCTGGGTGCGAGAACCCGCGTGGTTCCTCGAGTACGCGCGCCGCACCGGCGTGTTGCGGACGCCGGACTTCCCGACCGACCCCGAAGCATGGATCCGGGCGATCGCGAACCTCGATCCGATCGCGGCGGCCGAACGCATCGCGCCCCGACCCTGGCTGCTCGTGCACGGCAGCGCCGACGACGTCGTCCCGGTCGACGACGCGCGGCGGCTGAGCGTGGCCGGCGGCGACTGCGTCGACCTGAGGATCGTGGCGAACGGTGCGCACCGCCTGCGTCACGACCCTCGTGCGATCGCCGCCATGCTCGGGTGGCTCGACCGTCAGGAGCCCTGAGCCTGCGCCCGCGCGTGCGCCAGCACGGCGTCGAGCGTTTCGTCGAGCGTATGTCGCGGCGACCATCCGGTGGCATCGATGAGCTTCGTCGGATCGCCGACGAGGCGAGGCACCTCGACTGTCCGTAGGAGTGCGCCGTCGACGACGATGTCGAGGCGACCACCGGCGCGGGCGATGAGACGGTCCGCGATCTCGCCGATCGATACTCCGGTTCCGCGACAGACGTTGTACGCCTCGCCTGGCTCCCCGCGCACGATCAGGAGTCGGTAGGCGCGCACGACGTCGCGCACGTCCGAGAGATCGCGTACCGGCTCCCGCGCGCCGGCAGAGATGGTTGTCGCATGCGCGCGTTCTGCGGCCACGATGCGGTGGGCCAGTGCCGGAACCACGAACCGCTCGGACTGGCCCGCGCCCGTATGCGAGAACGCGCGGACGCGCACCGTCTCGAGCCCGGCGCCGAGCCAGGCCTGCAAGGCCAGGAACGACGCCGCGACCTTGCTCGCGCCGTACGGCGTGATGGGCCGCATAGGAGCGTCCTCACGGAGGCGCGGGTTTTCGTCGTCGATCCTGCCGTACTCCTCGGAGCTTCCCACGACGAGGACGCGCCGCACCCCGCAGGCACGCGCCGCGTCGAGAACGTTGGCCGTCCCCTCGACGTTCACCCGTAAGCATGCGGTCGGATCACGCCACGAGGCGCCGACGTCCGACCACGCGGCCAGGTGGTACACGACCTCGGGTCGCTCCGCGTCGAAGACGGCGCTCACGGCCGCGCGGTCAGTGATGTCGAACGCTCCGTGCGCGTCTCCGGGAACGATGACCTCGTCGTCGCACTGGCGGAGATGAGCGAGCAGGTGAGGGCCGACGAAGCCAGTGGCGCCGGTTACGAGCGCCCTCACCCGGGCACGGCCGGGCTGCGCCGGCGACCGATGGCCCGGCGGCCAATGGCCCGACGGCCGATGGCCCGGCGACCGATGGTCCGACGGCCGATGGCCCGGCGATATGCCCGGATGTGGGCGTCGATCGAGCGCTCCCACGTGAACGACGCGGCG
>JALYLU010000794.1 GCA_030774075.1 Actinomycetota bacterium
GTGTGGCTTATGCACGCGATCGACTTGGGCACCGGCGTCGAGCGCTCCGGTTTTCCGGTGGTGATAAGGGGGCTCGCGCAGAACGCGCCGACCAAAGCGTTCATGCCGACGACCCAGTTGCAGCGTCCGGGCCTGCTGGCGATGAACGGCGTCGTGTACGCGGCGTTCGGCTCGGCGTGCGACGTGTCACCGTGGCGGGGATGGATCGCCGGCGTGTCGACGGGAGGTGCACTCAAGGCCCTGTGGACGACCGTCACCGACAACACGAATGGCGCCGGCATCTGGCAATCGGGCTCGGGCATCGCTTCCGATGGTGACGGTCGCATGTTCGTTTCCACGGGCAACGGCGGCTTCACGCTGACGGGCCCGACCGCAGGCACGAGCCCGCCCGGCGATCTCGGGATGGCGGTTGTTCGTTTGTCGGTGAACGCCGACGGAACCCTCACGGCCAAGGACTTCTTCTCGCCGCGCGCTGCAACTGGGGGCGGCGACCTCGATCTCGGCTCGGGAGGTCCGGTCGTGTTGCCAGACACCTCATTCGGCACCGCCGCGATCCCGCACCTCATGTTCGAGCAAGGCAAGGACGGCTACGCCTACCTACTGAACCGCGACAACCTCGGCGGCTACCGGGAAGGGCCGAACGGCAGCGATGCCGTCGTCGCGCGTGCCGGACCGTTCGGTGGCGTATGGGGCAAGGCCGGAGTTTGGCCGGGCAACGGCGGCTACCTCTATATCGTCAGCGCGACCGCGACCGTTGGCGCTGCGGTGGGCGGTGACGGCAATCTCCGCATCTACAAATACGGGCTCGACGGTCTGGGCAACCCGCGGCTGACCCTCGCGGGGACCAGCAGCGACCTCTTCGGGTTCGGCTCCGGCTCGCCTGTCGTCACCTCGAACGGCACAACGTCGGGGTCGGCCCTGGTATGGACGACCTGGGAGCCGGACGAGAGTGGGACCAACGCGCAGTTACGCGCGTACGACCCCATTCCGGTCAACGGCAGGCCAGTGCTCCGCTGGAGCGCCCCGATCGGCATCGCGAACAAATTCTCGGTCCCGACCTTTGACGCCAATCGCGTGTACGTCGGCGCACGCGACGGTCACGTCCTCGCCTTCGGTCCGAGGCCGACGACGAACGTGTTCTATCCGTCGACCGGCGCGTCCGTACGCCAGACGACAATCTTCGCGGTGTCGGCCTCCTCGCCGTTCGGCATCAGCAAGGTCGAAGTTCGCGCGACGGGCGGTGCCCTCAACGACGCGGTGGTCGGCACCGCGAGCAAGACGCGCTACGGCTGGATCCTCAGTTGGGACACCACGCAAGTCGCCGACGGCACCTACTCCGTGAGGAGCGTTGCGTACGACATGGCCGGCAAGAGCGCGGCGAGCAGCTCGATCTCCGTCGTCATCGATAACACTCCGCCGAACACTGCGATCTTCTATCCGTCCGATGGCGCGGCCCTGACGGGCAACAGCACCCTCGACGCGTCGGCATCCGACAATGTCCGCGTCACGGGAGTCGAGTTCCACGCGACCGACGCAGCATTCAACGACCACGTGCTCGGCGCGGCGACACTGACGCGTTACGGATGGGTCTTCGTGTGGAACACGACCACCGTCAGCAACGGCGCCTACACGATCACGACGGTTGCCCGCGACGCGGCCGGCAACACGACCACGAGTGAACCGATCTCAGTGGTCGTCCAGAATGAGTAGACAGCGGAGAGCCACCCGACCTGCGCGCTCGCCGCGGACACATCAATCCCGACCGACCCAGCTCACTACCGACACGGCCGTCTTTTGTTACCGGCGCTGTTCGCGTTGCGCGCGCCCCTTGCCGTAGTGCCTGTCACCGCTCGCCATATGGCGTCCTCGGCGCACTTTACGTGGGCAATGGTGCGGACCCGAGCTCTGGATGATCGGCGATGATCACTCGCTGGCGCTTCTCGATCGCGGCACCGGCGACGTTCTTCGCCACGTTGACTCGCCCATCGGCCAACCCACGCAGCTGCTCGACCTCGGCGACGATCTCGTGGGCGTTGTCGGCCGCGCCGAGTTTGTCGCGATCAACCGAGATGGCGATGTTCGCCTCGAGCACACCTTGCCCGCTCCCTTGGTCGACGTCGCGCGTTTCGACCATGGCGTCCTCGTCTTCGCCACTGCGGATC
>JALYLU010000795.1 GCA_030774075.1 Actinomycetota bacterium
CGGGATCGTCGAGGCGGATGAGCCGGTACCCGAGTGATCGACGGTCGGGGCCGGCCTCTACGATGAGCGCGTGGCTTCTACGATGGACGCCACGCCGAGGCGAGGAGGCATGTTGCGGGTTTCCACCATCAGCGCGCTGATCATCGGCGTGGTCGTCGGACTGGTCGGCGTGGTGCTCGGGGTCTACGTGTTCGCCGACCACAGCGGCGGCAAGCTCTGGTTCTACTGGATCGCGCCGCTCCTCGCGATCGGCTTCTTCGGCGTCATGGCCCAGCTCGTTGTCCTCTACTGGGTGAAGGTCGGGCGGCTCGAGACCAAGGGTCGCCCCCGCAAGTGAGCGAGTCCGGAGACGGTGCAGGGCGGGCGCCCGATCCCGTCGACTGGGCCACGGCCCGCCGCGTCGCCCGGTTCGTCGCCGGCCGCGATCCGCTCGCCGACTCCTACCTCGCGGCCTCGCTGCAGACCGACTTCGACGCGTTGACGGTCCGGGCCGAGGATCTCGTCGCGGGGTACACGGGCCCACAACCCGCTGTCACCCGTGAGCCGGCGGGTTGCGGCCACCGAGATGGGCGGGCTGCTCGGCTATCTCGCGAAACGAGTGCTCGGCCAGTACGACCTGCTCGTCCCCGGCGGTCCCGACTCCGTTCCGAGTGGCCCTCGCGGTGAATCTCACGGTGGCGCGGTCTACTACGTGGGCGCCAACATCTTGTCGCTCGAGAAACGGTTCGCATTCCGCCCGCACGACTTCCGGTTGTGGATCGCGATCCACGAGGTGACTCACCGGGCGCAGTTCACAGGCGTTCCCTGGATGCGCGGGTACTTCCTCGGGCTGGTGCGCGAAGCACTCGATCTCGTCGACCCCGATCCGCGCACGATGCTGCGCGCGGTCTCCAGCGCGGTCGACGAGGTGCGCGCCGGGCGCAACCCCCTCGACGAAGGCGGTCTCGTCGGATTGTTCGCGTCGCCGGCCCAGCGCGGCGTGCTCGGACAAGTGCAGGCGCTGATGTCGGTGCTCGAGGGTCACGGCAACGTGGTGATGGACGATCTCGGTCGCGATCATGTCGCGGGACAGGAGCGCATGTCTCGCGTGCTCCAGCAACGGCGCAAGATCGGTGGGATCACGGGCGCGGTGCACAAGCTGCTCGGAATCGAGCAGAAGATGCGGCAGTACGAGGTCGGTGAGCGCTTCGTGCGCGGTGTGTACGAGATCGGCGGCCGGCCGGCGTTCGACGCCGTGTGGCACACACCGCAGAACCTCCCAACGGTCGCGGAGCTGAACGAGCCCGCCCGTTGGCTCGCCCGAGTCGACGCCGCACGCGTGTGAATCTGTCCGGGGTGCTCGACGATCTCGCGGTGGACGCGCGCGTCGTCGTCGGGTGCAGCGGCGGGGCCGATTCGTTGGCGTTGCTCGCGCTCGCGTGTGATCACGGCTTCGATGTGTGCGCCGTGTACGTCGATCACGGTCTGCGTCCGGGGACCGGGCACGACGCCGAGATCGTGAAGCGGGCGGCGGCGCGCTTCGGCGCGCGGGTGCGTGTCGCGCACGTCGATCTGTCCGCGGGTCCGAATCTAGAATCCCGTGCGCGGGAGGCGCGGTATGCCGCGTTGGAGCGCGTTCGGGCGGAGCTGGGCGCAGAGGCGATCCTCGTCGCGCACACGCGTGACGACCAGGCGGAGACGGTGTTGCTGCAGATGCTTCGCGGCGCGGCCGCGACCGGGTTGGCGGGGATGGCTGTGCGGCGGGGCTTCGTCCGTCGGCCCCTGCTCGCGTCCAGACGTCGGGAGACGCACGAGCTCTGCGCGCGGCTGGGTTTGTCCCCCGTGCACGACCCGATGAACGACGACCTGCATCACCGGCGCGTGTGGTTGCGGCGCGAGGTCATCCCCCGCCTCGAAGGTGGAACTGATCGCGATCTCGTCGAGGTGCTCGCCCGTCAGGCCGAGCTCCTGCGCGACGACGACGAGCTACTCGACGCGTTCGCGTCGCAACACGAACCGGACGACGCGGGTTCCGTGGCCGCGTTGCCGCGCGCACTGGCGCGGCGCGTGATTCGGCGGTGGCTCGCGGCGCCGGCGCCTCCGTCGGTCGCCACCGTGGAGCGGGTTCTCGCCGTCGCGCGCGGCGACGTGCGCGCCGCGGAGCTGCCCGGCGG
>JALYLU010000796.1 GCA_030774075.1 Actinomycetota bacterium
GGCACGACGGCCGCGGTTCTCTTCGTCGATCTCGACCGGTTCAAGGCAGTCAACGACCAGCACGGGCACGGCGTCGGCGACGAGTTGCTGGTGGCCGTTGCCGAGAGACTGACCGCCGTTCTGCGTCCCGGCGACACGCTCGCGCGCCTGTCGGGCGACGAGTTCGTCGTCCTCTGCGAGGACCTCGACGCAGAAGCAACTGTCGCCAGGATCGCAGCCCGGATCGGCGCTGCGGTCGCGGCGCCGTTTGTCCTGTCGGCACACAAGGTCGAGATCACGGCGAGCGTTGGCATCGCGTTTTCGGGTCGGGGCGACCAACTCTCCGAGCGTCTGCTCGAAGACGCGGATACGGCGATGTATCAGGCGAAACGCAAAGGAGGCGCCCGCCAACAGGTCATCGACCTTCGCGAAAGGGACCGAGGTACTCAGCTCGCCCGCCTGGAGCGCGATCTGCACGATGCGCCCCGACGCGGGGAGTTGCGAACGGAATACCAGCCGATCGTCGATACGCGCGACGGACGGATCGCCGGCGTCGAAGCCCTCCTGCGTTGGGATCATCCGGCGCGGGGATTGGTGACGCCGACCGTGCTCGTACCGCTCGCCGAGCAGTCCGGTCTCATCACCGAGATCGGGCGCTGGGTGCTCGAACAGGCCTGCCCGGACCGACACCGCTGGAGAAACGGCGAAACTGACGAACTCACGATGTCGGTCAACGTGTCGGCCCACCAACTCATGTCGCCCGATTACGCGGCGGGCGTCGCCGCGGTGCTCGCCCGCACCGACACCGAGCCCGAGCTGGTGACGCTCGAGATGACCGAGAGCGTCTTCGTGCAGGACAGCGAACGGGCACTCGTCGTCTTGAACGAGCTGAAGCACCTCGGCGTCGCGCTCGCCCTCGACGACTTCGGGACCGGCTACTCGTCCCTCAACTACCTGAAGCGGTTCCCGATCGACATCGTGAAGATCGACCGAGGATTCGTCGCCGACATGGAGTACGACGGCGCAAGCCAGGCCATCGTGTTCGCAGTCATCGAGCTCGCGCACGCGCTCGGCCTGACCGTCGTCGCCGAAGGTGTGGAAACCGCGGCGCAGCACGCACAACTCGCGTCGCTCGGTTGTGACTCCTGCCAGGGCTATTACTTCGCGCGCCCCATGGCTGCAGCAGACCTCGACGTCATGATGCGACCGCGCGTCGGCGGAACAGTGCTCCTACCAGCGCTCGCGACCGCGTAGTGGGTACGGCACATCCGGATCGACCAAGACGAGTACCGCGCGTACTCTCTTGTCATGACGAGCACGAGAACGCGCACCGAGTACCGCACGTGCCACCTCTGCGAGGCGACCTGCGGGCTCGAACTGCATCTCGACGGCCGCGATATCACGCTCGTGCGCGGCGACCGCGACGATGTCTTCAGCCACGGCTACCTCTGCCCGAAGGGCACCGCGCTGAAGCAGCTCGAGTCGGATCCGGATCGGATCCGCCGACCCCTGGTGCGCCGCGGCGACACGTTCCACGAGGTGTCGTGGGACGAGGCGTTCGAGGAGATCGATGCCGGGCTCGCGCCGATCCGCGACCAGTACGGACCGGACGCGCTCGCGATCTACCTCGGCAACCCGAGCGCGCACAATCTCGCGGGCCTCGTTTACAACCGGGCGCTGCTCCAGGCCGCGCGCACGAAGAACGTGTACTCCGCGAGCACCGTCGACCAGATGCCGAAGCAGGTGTCGGCGGGCCTCATGTTCGGCGGCGCGCTCACCATCCCGGTTCCCGACGTCGATCGCACCGACTACCTGCTGATGCTGGGCGCCAACCCGTACGCGTCGAACGGCTCGCTGATGACCGCGCCCGACTTCCCCGGTCGCCTGCGCGCGTTGCGCGCACGCGGCGGCAAGCTCGTGGTGGTCGACCCGCGTCGCACGAAGACGGCGGAGGAGGCGGACGAGCACCTCCCGATACGACCGGCCACGGATGCCCTCTTCCTGTTTGCGCTCGTCCACGTGCTCTTCGCAGACGATCTCGTCGATCTCGGTGACGTCGCCGCGCACGTGAGCGGCGTCGAGGCGGTCCGTCGCCTGGCGGCTTCGTTCGCGCCCGACGCGGTCGCGCCGGCGTGCGGCGTCGACGCCGCCGTCATCCGTCGGGT
>JALYLU010000797.1 GCA_030774075.1 Actinomycetota bacterium
ATCGTGGGTGGGAGCGAGGAGGAGCTCACCGCGATCGACGGGGTCGGCCCCACGATCGCGCAGAGCATCGGCACGTGGTTCTCGATTGATCGCAACCGGCGCCTGGTGCAGCGGTTGCGCGCCGCCGGTGTGAATTTCGAGGGCGACCGCGGTCCGCAACGCGAGGTGGTCGACGCGTCGTTCGCGGGGCTGACGTTCGTCCTCACCGGCTCGCTGCAGCACCGCACGCGCGACGAAGCGGCGGACGAGATCGGCGCGCGGGGCGGCAAGGTGACGTCGAGCGTGTCGAAGAAGACCAGCTACGTCGTCGTCGGTGAGGGCCCGGGATCGAAGCTCGGCAAGGCCGAGCAACTCGGCGTCGCAATTCTCGACGAGCAAGCTTTCGAGGCACTGCTCGCGCGCGGTTAGCCGACGTTGAACGACCAGGTGTAACTGCGGATTTGCCCCTTGGCGCGCGCCTCCTCGGGTGTCGAGATGGTGCGCGGCCACCACTCGACCACGGCGGTGTGCCCGCCCTTCGAGAATTCGCGAATGTCCTTGCCCGGACCGGGGTCGAACAGCACCTGGCCGAGGTTCGGATCGCCCGTGATCTGGTCCTGCGGGATGACGCGGCCGTCGATCGTTATCTGTCCCGTCAGGTCCGCACGCTTCAGCTGCACGCCGACCTCACCCTGCGGGAGGAGCTGGTCACTCTCGTTGGGTTCCAGGAGCGCGATCTCCGGGTTGCGTTGCACGTTGGCGGGACCGTTCACCTGCGATCGGCCGGCCCAGATGAGCACGTTGACGCCGATCAACACGATCCCAACGACGACTGCCACGCGTACGGGATTCGCGGGTCGGGTGAGCGACACGCGGACGAACATACCGTCGCCGACCCCACCTCCGGGAACGGGCTGCGCCTCACCGTGACGCGTGTCGCGCGCACCCGGCCACTACCGTTGAACTCATGCCCGGCAGTGTGGTGAGCGACCTCGCGGGCCGCGTCCTCGCGGGCCGGTACCTGCTCCACGGAGCGGTCGGCACCGGAGCGAGCGGCCGGGTCTACGTCGCCGAGGACACCCGCCTGCGCCGCCGGGTGGCCGTCAAGGTGCTGCACGCGGCGCTGGCCGAGGACGCGGCATTCCTTCGGCGCTTCCGGGCCGAGGCCCAGCTCGCAGCGTCGTTGCACCACCCGCACATCGTCACCGTGCACGACTGGGGCGACGACGACGTCCCGTTCATGGTGCTCGAACTGCTCGAGGGCGGCTCGCTGCGATCGATGCTCGACCAGAACACCTTGTTGACGGTCTCGCAGGCGGCGCGCGTCGGCCGGGACGTCGCCTCCGCGCTCGAGTACGCGCACGTGCGCGGCGTGCTGCACCGCGACATCAAGCCCGCGAACCTGTTGTTCGACGAGCACGGCATCGTGCGGGTCGCCGACTTCGGCCTGGCCCGCGCGCTGGCCGAAGCGAGTTGGACCGAACCCGCGGGCGCGGTGTTCGGCACCGCGCGGTACGCGTCGCCCGAGCAGGCGCGCGGCGCGCAGCTCGACGCGCGCTCCGATCTCTATTCGCTCGCGCTCGTCCTCGTCGAGAGCGTGACCGGTCGCCTCCCGTTCGCGGCCGACACGACGCTCGGGATGCTGACCGCGCGGACGCTGCAGCCGATCGAGGCGACCGAGGCGCTCGGTCCGCTCGAACCCGTCATCGATCGCGTCGGCGCGATCGAGCCGAGCGACCGATATCCCGACGCGGCGACGATGCACCAAGCCATCTCGGATGCGGCCGACGCCCTGCCGCCGCCGGGACCGCTCCTGCTCGCGGGCATGGTCGATCGCGCCGATCCGCATCCCACGCGCGCGGCTCCAGAACGCGCGGCACCCCTGTTCGACCAGGATGCCGTCGAGGTCCGGCGCGACGACGGGCACCCGCGCGATGCAACGCGGGACGCCGAGCCGATTCGCGAACGCCGCGCCCCCGGTGAGCGCCGGCTGGTGCCCTGGATCGTCTCGGTCGTGCTGATCCTCACCGTCGGTTTCGCAGCCGCGGCCTTCGCGCAGGTGAGCAGCGCCAAGCCGATCTCGATCCCGGGTCTGCGCGGCTTGACCGTCGAAGGGGCGACCAAGGCGGCGCGGGCCGCAGGTCTCGACCTCTCGGTCGGGGCGA
>JALYLU010000798.1 GCA_030774075.1 Actinomycetota bacterium
GCGTCCCGCCGCGCCATTGCCGCGTGCTCCGGGCGACCCAGCCGCCCGGTTCTTCTCGGTCAGAAGGTGCCGGTGAGGTTTACCGAAATGCCGTTGTCGACGTCCGTGACGGTGACATTCGTGAACACGAGTGTCATCGGCGGTGTGCAATCGGGTTGGAGTACCGGGGTGACCTCGACCGTGAACTCGGCCTTGCCGTTCTGTACGGGCGCGATAGTTGAACCCGACACGCTCTGCTTGTTGGCGGCTTTGGGATGCTTGTCGCCAGGATTGATGCATTGAGCTGTGGCGTCGACCCTAATGTTCACCTGAGTCTCGTCACCGAGCCCGGCTTCCTTTCCGGTCACGGTAAGCGTGTTGCCGTCGCGAGTCGCGCTGACAGTGTTGCTCACGAAGTGAGGGCTCCCCGCAAACGCGGGTTGAGTGCCGATCCCAAACGCAAACACACTGGCGAGACAAGCGAGAACTGCGATGCGTCGCATGAATCATCGTCCCTCCATAAACGGCTGAAGCATGCCGGTATCCCAGCCCCCCGGCAGCGTTTCGTAAGAAACGCCTTGACAAGGAGGCCACGCTATGTGGGCACTGTCAAGGGCTTTCGCGTAAGATGCGGCCAGGCCGATCACGCTCCGTGGCCGTTTGCACGACAAGTGAACTGGTGAGTTCGGCCGATTCCGCACGAAGCGGTGATATACGAGCGCTACCCGTTGAACTGTGATGCCGTCAGTTTGAGTGGGTTGTAAATCTGGCGGTTGTGATTCTGCGCAACTGATACGGGTTGCCCGGGCGCTTCGAAGAAAAGAGTGTCGCGTGCCTGAAAGAAACTCGTATAGCCCTGGTGCGGGTCGGTCCCGGCAATGCTGCTCGTGACCCAAGTGCCGCTCGCTCCATAGGAGAACTGGTCGCCGGTGCATTGCGTCACCGGGTGTGGCGTCTTCGCGTTGTCGTAGTAGTAGTTCGTTTTACTGAGGCCGCTGATATTTGCGTTCACGCGTTCGACGTGGGTCAGCGAACCTTGCGGGCCGTCGACCTTCTCCCATTTGGGTGCGCCACTCGCCAGCGAGTCGGGCGAGCCGTCGACATCGACACCGCCCAGGTTGCGCGAGTTGGTGTAGCGCATACCCGACGCGCCCGGGATGTCTCAGAAATCCATGATGCTCGGGATGGGATGTACCCGTCGCCCATCACCTCAGTGCGACATGTCGCGCACTCCATACATCGCGCGGAGGAGCTCGACGACGGGCGCGGGCGCCTTCGCCACCGACCCCGCGTCGAACGGCGGCTGCGGGTCGTACTCGATGCCCAGTTGCACGGCCTGCGCGAATTCGTCGCCCGCGATGCGCGCCGCCAACGTGAGCGCCATGTCGATCCCCGCCGACACACCGGCCGCGGTCATGATCTTGCCCTGCTGCACCACCCGGTGACCCGTCGGGATCGCGCCGTACTCTCTCAGCCGCTCGAGCGACGCCCAATGCGTCGTCGCCTCCTTGCCATCGAGCAGGCGCGCAGCCGCGAGCAGCATCGAACCGGTGCATACCGATGTCGTCCATGTGGTCGTCGCGTCGATCGCGCGGATCCACGCGAGCAGATCGGCGTCGTCCTCGAGCGCGCGCGTGGCGAACCCGCCGGGCACGACGAGCACGTCGGCGCCCTTGACCTCGTCGAGCGAATAGTCGGCGACCAGCGCGAGAAACTTGTTGTCGGTGCGGATCTCGCCGGTGGAGCGGGCGACGAACTTGACCTCCGCTTCGGGCAGGCGCTGCAACACCTCGTAGGGCCCGACGATATCGAGCGCGGTGATGCCGTCGAACAAGAGACAGACGATGTCCACAGAAGCTCCTATACGTTTGGGCTATGCGAGTCGGGAATCCAAGTATGTCCGACGTGGTCCGCCGTATCGCAGTGGTCCTCGTGGCACTCGCGGCCGGGCCCGCGGCGTGTAGCAGCCGCGCCGAGCAGGCGACCCCGGCGAACAGCACGACGACGTCCTCGACAGCCGCCGCATCGACGGCGGTATCCACGAGGACCGCGACGACGCGAGCGACGTCCGCCGCAGGTTCTTCGGCACAGACGACGATCCCCGGACAACAGACAGATTGGCCGGGTCCGTCCCCGGGGGCAGATGGCACCGTACCCATCGC
>JALYLU010000799.1 GCA_030774075.1 Actinomycetota bacterium
CCACCACTACGGCAACGGACTCATCACCGTCCGACTCCACAACACCCCCCAAGACGCCGCGCGGAAACTGAACCGGACCGAAAACGTCCGGCCCATCCCACCTACCGACCCCGACTTCGCGCGCCTCTACCCGCGCCGCAACGACGCCGAATCAATCAACCGCAACCTCGACGACACCCTCTGGCTCCGCCGCGCCCACAGCATCGGCCACCAACGCCAAACGCTCAACCTGCTCGGTTACGCGCTCATGGTCAACGGGCTCGCCTTGCACCGTCACCGACGACGCCGCGTCGCGCTCGCAGCCTAAACACCACTCCGCCCGCGCACTGCCTCACGGCTTCGACGCGCCAGAACACCACCCCGCGCACCGAAATCGACCGGCAGACCCGATCGCCGCCCCGAGTCACGACCATCAAGACCCGAATCAACCGCCACCACGAAGTTTTCTGCCAAGTAGTCTCCAACCCCCGCCCTCGTAGCTCAGGGGATAGAGCATCGGCCTCCGGAGCCGTGTGCGCAGGTTCGAATCCTGCCGAGGGCGCCCCGAACTCAACCGGTCGGCGCGCGCAGAACGAGCGCATGAAGAATCGGTTCGGATTCGACGAGCGGCCGCGCGGGCGAGAGGCTTGGTGTCGACAACCCGTCGGGCCCCGAGCCGCGAACGGGAACGCAGAAATCGTTCCTGGGAAAAGGAGAATCGTCGTGGTCGACATCACGGAGCACGAGGCCGAACAGATCGCTCAGGCGAACGGGTCCGGTCGGAGTCCGGTCGTGTTCATCCATGGCCTGTGGTTGTTGCCGATGAGTTGGGATCGTTGGCGCAAGATGTTCGAGGACGCCGGCTACACGACGCTCGCACCCGGCTGGCCCGACGATCCGAACACCGTCGCGCAGGCGAACGCGCATCCCGAGGTCTTCGCGCACAAGACCGTCGGGCAGATCGCCGATCACTTCGAAGAGGTGATCGGCAAGCTCACGAAGCGGCCCGCGCTCATCGGGCATTCATTCGGCGGGCTGCTGGCGCAGATCCTCGCGGGTCGCGGGATCGCCGACGCGACGGTCGCCATCGATCCGGCGCCGTTCCGGGGCGTGCTCCCGCTGCCGGTGTCGGCCCTCAAGTCGGCCGCGCCGGTGCTCGGCAACCCCGCCAACCGCGGTCGAGCGGTCCCGCTCACCTACGAGCAGTTCCGCTTCGCCTTCGCGAACGCGGTCGGCGAGGACGAGGCACAGGAGTTGTACAACACCTACGCGGTGCCGGGATCGGGGGTTCCGCTGTTCCAAGCGGCGACCGCGAACCTGAACCCTTGGACCGAAGCGAAGGTGAGATCGAAGAACCCCGACCGCGGACCGTTGCTCATCATCGACGGCGAGAAGGATCACACCGTCCCTTGGGCGATCGCGAACGCGTCGTACAAGAAGCAAAAGCGCAACAAGGGCGTCACCGAGATCGTCAAGATCCCGGGTCGCGGGCACTCACTCACCATCGACCACGGCTGGCGCGACGTTGCCGACACCACCCTCGACTTCATCCGACGATTCGTGAAGCCCTGACGGTTCGGCGGCGGCTCTTACGTGTGCGTCGCGAGGTACTCGTGGACCGATCGGACGGCGCTCGATCCTTCGCCGACCGCGGCCGCGACGCGTTTCATCGATCCGTGCCGGACGTCGCCGACCGCGAACACCCCGAGTGCTGACGTCTCGAACGGCAACGGGTCCCGCGCGCCGAAGGCCGAGGATGCGGCAACGTCGTCGGCCAACGCGCGGTCGGTGAGGACGAACCCGGACCGGTCGAGGGCAACGCTGCCGCCGAGCCACGCGGTGGCCGGGACCGCACCGATCAAACAGAACAACCCCTGACAGGGCACCGTCCGGCGCTTTCCCGTCGGCGTGTGCTCGAGCGTGACCTGCTCGAGATGAGTGTCACCGGCGAGGGCGCGCACCTCGGTGTGTGTCAACACCTCGATCCGTTCGTCGGCTTCGATGCGGGTAATGAGGTACTCCGACATGGTCGCGCCCAGCTCGCCTCTGCGGACGACGAGTGACACCGGGCCCGCCTCCTGCGCCATGTAGAGGGCGGCTTGCCCGGCCGAGTTGCCACCGCCGACGACGATCACGTTGTATCCGCGACACACGCGCGCTT
>JALYLU010000800.1 GCA_030774075.1 Actinomycetota bacterium
GACACGGTGCCGCAGGTGGCAGCCGTCGTCGGGCTCGTGATGTGAACGTGCTTGCTCGCTGATGGCGCGAGACTCCCGAAGCTGCAGGAGAGCGTGCCCGTGGCGATCGTGCAGCCCGCGTCGGAGGCTCCTGCATCGATCGTCCACGATGTCCCGCCGTTCGTTGGCAGCGTGTCGGCCACCGTGACCCCCGTCGCGGTGCCCACGCCGTCATTGGTGACGGTGATGAGGAATCCGATCGGCTGGCCGGCGTTCACCGTCCCGACGTCGGCCTTCTTCGTAACGATGAGATCGCCGCACTGAACGCCGAGGGTCGCGGTCGAGCTGTTGTTGTTCGCGTTGCTGTCGACCGTCGCGGCCACGGTCGCGGTGTTCGAGAGCCCCGTCGAGCACTCGGTCTTGTTCGTCGTCGCGGTGAGGGTGATGGACTTCGTCGTCCCGGAGGCCATCGTCCCGAACGTGCATGTGAGCACCGCCGATGCCGGGTTCGGCGAGCACGCCGATGCGTCAGCGCCGCTGACCGTCCAGCTAAGACCGGTGCCACTCAGGTCGTCGGTCAGCACGACGCCGGTCGAGCTTCCGGTCCCGCCCGCCGTCACGATGATGTCGAAGATCGCGGGAGAGCCGGCGTCAACGGACGCGGCGCGAGCGCTCTTGCTGATGGAAACGTCGGGGCAGTTGACGGTGACCGACGCCGTCGCCGGGCCCGCGCTGTCTGCACCAGCGGAGACGTTGGCGCTGTTGCTGACGGTTCCGCAGCTCGCGGTCGTTGTCGGCGAGGTGACGTGCACGGTGAAGTTCGACGCTGAAGCGAGGCTCGCCTTCGTGCAGGTGAGGACGCCGGTGGCGATGCCGCACGTCGGCGTTCCCGTCGTGCCGGCGATCGTCCAGCTGAGGCCGGAGTTCGTCGGCAGCGTGTCGGTCATCGACACGTTGTTGGCGCTGCCCGCGCCGGTGTTGCTCACGGTCACGGTGAAGCCGATCGGCGATCCGGCGGTCACCGTCGCCGCGTCGGCGGTCTTGGCGATCGCGAGCGCCGGCGAGAGGACCGCGCTCGACATGATCTGGTTGTCACGGTTTCCGATCGATGCGCCATCCGCGAGGTCCCACTTGATGTGGTAGGGACCGCCGCTGACGCTTCCGGAGCCGAGGCCGATCCCCCATCCGCGCGGTCCCGTCGACGGAGCGAGGTGACCCCCGAAGAGGAGCTGGACCTTGCGCTCGCCCTCGCTCGCGGGAACGTCGTAGGTGACCGTGACCGTCGCGCTGTCGTCCGACGCGCACGGCGTCGCAGCCGTGGTGCAGTCGTGCGTGACGGCGCTGCTTCCGGTCAGGGTCGCGCCGTACATGGTCCACACGCGTCCGCCGAGCTCATGCCCGGCTGCGAGCGGGTCGGCGACCATCGCGAGCGTGCTCGCGGCCCCGGCCACGACGTCCGCGGCGTTCAGGTCCTGGGAGCGATTAGCGGTTGTCTGCGTCCAGTTCCACGTCGCGAGCGAGTCGTACGCGTTGATGCCGCCTTTCTTGGTCTCGTATCTGAAGGTCAACGTCGCGCCGGCGAATGCGGCTCCGGCGGGGTAGGAGACCTCCGCGCGCTGCGCGGTGACCTGGTCCTCGGCGTAGTGCGAGTTGTTCGAGTTGAGGATCCCGTTGATCCAGCCGCCCGGACACGCGGTGCTCGCGCTCGGCGGCGCGCCGTTCGAGCATTGCGCGTAGTCGACGAAGCTCACCGGCGGAACAGCGGCCGATGCCGCGCCACCAAGGAACGCGAGATTCAGCGACGAAAACAGCAAGGCAAGGATCACGATTGAGACAGAGCGACCTACAACACGATTCATGGACCGAACACCCCTTCACCCCACCACTTGCCCTCATCCGAGGGCCGCGCGTTACGTTGGTAAAGTTAGGAAGCCTGGCTGGTACTGAGAATGCTTGTTAGTCGGTACTGCAAGTTGGCCTACGTACAAACCTGTAGGGACGCCCCCACAGCGGGCTAGTGAGCTTGAGCGAAGAGGTCGATGAAGCGCGGAACCGCCGGTCCGAGGATGACCACGAAGAGCGCCGGGAAGATCAAGCCGACCATCGGAAAGAGCATTTTCACCGGGGCTTTTCGCGCCGACTCTTCGGCCCGCTGTCGT
>JALYLU010000801.1 GCA_030774075.1 Actinomycetota bacterium
GGCTACGACGACGTCGAGGAGTCGACTCTTCAATAGCGCGGGAACCGCCGAGCGTCGTGTCCCACCCCAAGTGCACGGTGTGGTTGTGGTACTTCGAACACTGTTACACCGAATCCGCAGACCTTCCCGGACGAGCCGCGGTCTCGAACCGTCGCCCACGTTGCGCTGGCACTCGGTGTCGTCGTGTCGGGAGTACGACCTCTGCCCGCGCCGGTACCGGTTCGCGTACGTCGAGCGGCTGAAGCAGGATCGGCCGGCTCCCGAAGGCTGGCGCTACGGCACGGTCGTGCATCGTGCGCTCGAGGCGGCGTACCGCGCCCGTGCCGCCGGCGCGTCGGAACCGGACGTGGAAGAGGTCGCAGTCGTTGCGCTACACGAAGCGTGGGACCGCGAAGGATTGCCAAACGACGACGGTGATTGGCGTAATCGCGCAGAACACCTCGTACGCCAAACCATCGAATCCGACCTGCTTCACGCGAACGACATCCTGGGCGTCGAGCACCGGTTCGGTGCACAGTTCGACGACACCACCGCGTTCGCCGGGCACGCCGATCTCGTGCTGCGCCGCGACGACCACACCGTCGAGATCGTCGACCACAAGGTGACACGCAACGTTGTCGACCCGCGAATGCTGCGGCACGATCTGCAACTCAACCTCTACGCATGGCTGGCGAAGAACGAATGGCCGTGGGCCCGTCGAATCATCGCCACACACCACTACCCGCCCGCGGGCACAACCACGACCGTTGAGCTGACCGACACGACGATGGACATCGCCATGCGCCAACTCGTAGCAACCGCCCGCCGCGCCGCGACTGACGTGGAGTACGTCCCGACGCCCGGCCCCCATTGCAGCCACTGCTCCTGGGCGCATCGCTGCCCCGCGGCTGTCGATCCGGACGCCTCTGGGCACGCGACAAGCCAGGGACGCGCGTAGTCAAACTGCTCGAGACTGCGACCCGGCCTCGTTCGAGAGACTCTTATTCCGTGTCTCAGCCACATGCGAGGCTGTCGCCGTGAGCGAGCTCCACGAAGAGGCGATCCGGGCGCTGCGCGCGCTCGTCGGACCCGACGCCGAGTTCCGGCCCGCGCAGTTCGAGGCCATCGAGGCGCTCGTAGCCCGTCGCAGCCGGGTGCTCGTCGTACAGCGCACCGGCTGGGGGAAAAGCGCCGTCTACTTCGTCGGGACCCGGCTCCTGCGGGCGCGGGGCGCCGGCCCGACCTTGCTCGTGTCTCCGCTCCTCAGCCTCATGCGCAACCAGATCGACGCGGGCGAACGCGGCGGCGTGCACTCGGCTCGCATCACGAGCGACAACACCAGCGATTGGGAGCAGGTCATCGCCGACCTCGACGCCGACCGGGTCGATCTCCTGCTTGTGTCGCCCGAACGATTCGCCAACGAAAAGTTCCGCGACACGGTGCTCCCCAAGCTCGCCGCGCGCACCGGACTCCTCGTGATCGACGAGGCTCATTGCATCAGCGACTGGGGCCACGATTTCCGCCCCGACTACCGCCGGCTCGCACGCATCCTCGACCTGCTGCCGCGCGGCGTACCCGTATTGTGCACGACGGCAACCGCGAATGATCGGGTCGTCGACGACATCGTCGATCAGCTCGGTCACGATCTGGTCCTATTGCGCGGCGCCCTCGATCGCGAGAGCTTGGCGCTCGATGTGCTCCGACTCCCGACGCAACCAGAACGCCTCGCGTGGCTCGCGCAGGCGATCCCGACGCTTCCGGGTACCGGCATCGTCTATGCGCTGACCATTGACGATGCGCGCCGCACGGCGGCCTGGCTCGCGCGCAACGGCATCGCGGCATGGGCCTACACCGGCGACGATCCCGTCGAGAGCCGGCTCGAGGTCGAGGAACTGTTGCAGCGCAATGATCTGAAATGTGTGGTCGCGACATCAGCCCTCGGTATGGGCTACGACAAACCCGATCTCGCCTTTGTCATCCATTACCAGATGCCCGGATCCGCGATTGCCTACTACCAGCAGGTGGGGCGCGCGGGACGCGCTCTCGACCACGCCTACGCAATCGCGCTTGTCGGCCACGAGGACCGCCAGATCCAGGACTACTTCATCAACACGGCCTTCCCTCCGCGCGAGGACGCCGAACAAGTGGT
>JALYLU010000802.1 GCA_030774075.1 Actinomycetota bacterium
AATGAGGTCCGCTCAGAAATGGCGCGCCTCGGTGTCCCATCCTGACGACCACGGCCGAGCGTCGTTGCTAATCCCGGCGACGCGGCGCGCCATGGCCGAGATACTGATCGTCGTGCACGTGTAGAAGGACGCAATCGGGGCGGTCGTACGATGTGATCGTGGCAACGGACGTCGGTGAGATGACCGTTCGTGTTCCATTGCTTCTCGATACTGACATCGGCAGTGACATCGACGACGCGATCTGCCTCGCGTATCTCCTCGCCCACCCGCGTTGCGATCTGCGAGGCGTCACGACGGTGTCGGGTATGCCACGACTGCGCGCGTCTCTCGCAGACGCTGTGTGCCGCGCGGCCGGCTGCAACGACGTCGAGATCCACGCCGGCACCGAGCACGGGATCGCGGGCCGGACACCGCAACCCGAGGTGCCGCAAGCAGTGGTGCTCGATCGCTTCGACCACTGCAACGCGGACGAATTCGCGCCGAACACCGCGGTGACGTTCCTACGCGACGTCATCCTCTCCGCTCCGGGTGAGATCACGCTTCTGTCGATCGGGCCGATGACGAACATCGCGCTGCTATTCGTCACGTACCCCGAGGTCGCGCCGTTGCTGCGCTCGCTGATGATCATGGGCGGCGCCTACTCCATGATGTCGTTCGTCGGCGGCGCGCAGGAGTGGAACGTGTCGTGCGACCCGGTTGCCGCACGCGTCGTATACGGCACACCCGTTTCACGCCATCGATCGGTCGGGATCAACGTGACCTCGCGTTGCACCATGCCGTCGGCCGAGGTGGTGCACCGGTTCTCGTCGATCGGCGGGGGACTCGGCGTCGTCGCGGCCGCGCTGGAGCAGACGTGGAATCACAATGAACACGTGACCTTCCACGATCCACTGGCCGCGGTGTGCACCTTCGAACCGGACGTGTGCACCTGGCGCGGTGGTCGTGTCTCGGTCGAGATGACCAGCCGACGATTCCGTGGCGCCACCAGCTTCGATCCGGACCGCGACGGATCCCCACACCAGGTCGCTGACAGCGTGGACGTCGACGGTTTCTTCGCACGCTTCTTCGCGGTCTGGCCGTAGACGCCACCGACCGCGGACCCCAGACGCCGTCTATGTCTGGCAGAGTGCCGCCACGACCTCGTCGACGTCGGCATGGTCGGTGCTGTCGGCGTCCATGTGCACATAGCGGACTCGAGCGCCGGGGCCGATCACGAAGGTCGCCCCGATCTGCTTTACGCGTTTGCCGGACTTGTGAGCGTGATATCCGCGTTTCGACGTTTCCCGGGTCGCCTTCCACGTGCGCGGGTGCAGGAGTTGGAACCAGTTGAGTGTTCGCAACGACGCGGCGCGCGCCGCCAACGCGTCGTCGTCGACGAGCACGGAGAACGGGATCCGTTCCTCGCGTACGAAGGCTTCGGCGTAGCGGCGGTCACCCGTTCCGACCGCGACGATGTCGGCCCCCAGGCTCGTGATCTCGTCGTAGCGCTCGCGCAACTGCGCGGCATGCTCGCGGCAGTGCAGTCAACCAAAGTGTCGGAGGAACACCAAAACGACGGGCTGGTGGCGCCAGAGATCGCCGAGTCGATGTGACGCACCGGTGTGATCGACGAGTGAAATCTCGGAGAGCGCGGGGAGATCCACGAGCTCGAGCCTACCCGGGCCGGCTGCTCGTCAACTTCGGCAAGCCCGCGAGATCACGGCAGGCGCGGATTGCGAGTGCGACGATCGTGAGCGTGGGGCCGTAACCGGTCGACGTGGGGAACACCGACGAGTCGGTGCACACCATGTTCTCGACGTCGTGGAACCGCTGCCACCGGTCGACGACGCTCGTCGCCGGATCGTCGCCCATCCGACAGGTACCCATGATGTGCCGCGACATCGACGCGCTTCGCCGCCCGGCCCGGTCACCCTCGAGCGGCGGTGAGGTGGCGGCGAAGGTCGACTCCGCGCCAGCCTCGCGCATCACGGCGACGAGCCTCGGCGCGTAGTAGCGCGACGCGACGAGCTCGTGCGGGTGCACGTCGTACGTCGCGCGTCCCGCGGGCGAACCGTGGACGTCTCGAACAGACGGATCGAGGTCGATCCGGTTCGTGGGCTGCGGCAGGTCCTCGCCCTGGATCGTGAA
>JALYLU010000803.1 GCA_030774075.1 Actinomycetota bacterium
CCGGATGCCGACCATGTGGTGCTCGCGGCGCCCGCGACCGCGCGCACGCGTCATCTCATCGACGCGGACGCGTTCGCGAAGATGACATCCGGCGTGCATCTCGTCAACATCGCTCGCGGCGCGCTTGTCGATCAGGACGCATTGCGGGCCGCGCTCGACGACGGGCCGGTCGCGATGGCGACGCTCGACACCGTCGACCCGGAGCCACTCCCCGCCGGGCATTGGCTCTACTCGCATCCGAAGGTCCGGATCGCGGCGCACGTCTCGTGGTACTCACCCCAGCTCCTCGCGGCGGCGGTCGACATCCTGATCGAGAACATCGGGCGATTCCGGGGCGGTCAGCCCCTGCTGCACGTCGTCGATCGCGACGAGGGGTACTAGTGCCGGGCGCGGTCGTCGTCGGTACCGGGTTCGGGTGCCGGGTGCACGTCCCCGCGCTGCGAAATGCGGGCTTCACCGTCCGCGCGCTGGTCGGACGCGACGCGCCCCGCACGCAGCGCCGGGCCGATCGACTCGGAGTACCCCGTGCGTGTACGTCGCTGCACGACGCACTCGTGCTCGACGACGTCGACGCCGTCACCATCGCCACTCCGCCCGACACGCACGCGGCGCTCGCCATCGAAGCGTGTGAAGCCGGCCGGCATGTCGTCTGCGAGAAGCCGTTCGCGCTCGACGCCGCGGAGGCCGGGCGCATGCTTGCCGCCGCGCAGCGCGCGGAGGTGACACATCTCGTCGGGCACGAATTTCGGTGGGCGCCCGACCGGGCGCTCGTCGCACGTGCGATCGCGCAAGGCGCGATCGGCGAACCGCGGATGTTCTCGGTGGTGCAATACGTACCGCTGGTCGCCGATCCGGCTTCACCCGTTCCGGAATGGTGGTTCGACGTCCGCCGGGGAGGCGGTTGGCTCGGTGCGTCCGGCTCGCACGTCGTCGACCAGGTGCGGACGTGGGTCGGCGAGATCGCATCGGTGAGCGCCGCGCTCCCGATCGTGAGTGCGCGCGACGGCGGCGCCGAGGACAGCTTCGTCGTGCGGGTCACGACGCGCCGGGGCGCACAAGGTGTGCTCCAGCAGACGGCCGCGTCGTGGACTCCACACGTCGTGGGAGTCTCGATCGTCGCGGGTACAGAGGGGACGATCGAGGTCACGGGCGAAGGGGTGTTCTGCTCCGATCGCGGCGGACGGCGCGCGCTGCCCGTGCCGTCCGACCTCGCCGGGCCGACGCCGCCGACGCCGTCCGGCGATCCACGCGAGCGGTATACGCATCTGGAGCTCGGGCCGTATACGCGGCTCGCCGAGGCCTTGCGGGCAGGGGTCGAAGGACGCCCGCCCGACTCGGCGGTCGTTCCCCCGACGTTCGTCGACGGACTCGCGGAGATGCGTGTGCTCGACGCGATCCGAGCGTCCGCCGCGGCCGGGGGCGCACTCGTCGCCCCGGATGGGTAGAGGAGGGACATGCACGTTCTCATCGCGACTGATGGTTCCCCGAGCTCGATCGACGCCGCGCGCCAGGCCGGCCGGCTCCTGCGGTCGGCCGACCACGTCACCCTGGTGAGCGTTCTCACCGAGGTGCCCGGCGACGATGCCGGTGGCTTCGAGGGATCGGTGTTCTCACCTGGGGAGCAGGAACAATTGTGGAAGCAGGAGATGGCGGAGGCGGGTGAAGAGCTCGAGCGCACCGCGGGGGCGCTCACGACCGCGAGGGTCGACAAGCGCATCGAGGTCGGCGACGTCGGCGGGACGGTCTGCCGGGTCGCCGCCGATCTGAATGTCGACGTGATCGTCGTCGGATCGCACGGACGCGGCACGCTCGCACGCATTTTGCTCGGCTCCGTGAGCGAGCAGGTCGTGCGCCACGCGCCGTGCCCGGTGCTCGTGGTCCGGCCCGCGCCCGCGCCGACCAACTAGTTGCCGCGACGACTCGCGAGCTCGGCCAACCGCCGCTCGAGCAAGCGCCGCTCGGCGTCGTCGTGGACCAGCGCCAGCGCACGGCGGTAGGCGTCGCGGGCCTCGTCGATTCGACCGAGTCGGCGCAGCAGCTCGCCCCGCGTCGAGTGCAGGTAGCGGTAGTCCTCGAGGGCGAGCTGATCAACGATGCGCAGGCCCGCCTCGGGACCTTCCGCCTCGG
>JALYLU010000804.1 GCA_030774075.1 Actinomycetota bacterium
GTAGGTGGCGTGGACTTCGACGGCCGCGGGCTCGATCGTCGTGAATCGCCCGGGAAATGTGCCCGACAGGGCGGCCTTGACTGCGAACGACGACCCGTCGTGGATCACGATGTCCGTGAATCGCGCGACGGCCTTCTGGCCGTCCGGCGTGAGCGTCTGGACGCGTAACTGGTCGATGAGTCGGGCCAACATGCCGCGCATGAACGTCGCGAACCCGATCCGGGCGAGCCGGTTGTAGAACGCCTTGTAGGCGACCTCAACGCCATTTTGGTGGTTGAACGCGCGCAGCAGGTCGGCGAGCGATTCGACGCGTCCGCTGCCGAGCGTCGACACCATCGCAAGGAACAGTCGATGCGGCGTGACGGTGCGCAGGCGTTCGGCCTGGCCGGTGTCGCGCCCGAGTTGATTGACGTCGGCGGCGGCGAGCGCCCGCCCCAGCGTGTGACTCAGTTTGATAAGCTCGGTGGTAGACAAGGTTGGCAACGGCAGTCTCCTCTGCTGGTTGGTGTCGTAACCCCAGCATGAGGCTGTCGTTGTCCCTTGTCGATCCCCACATGCACGGCCGCCGACGGCTCGCATTGCCCTCGGGACCGGCCGCTAAGATCTTACCTATGAGTACGAACTACCAGAACATTGGTACCTTTATTTATGAACGGCTCCTAAATATAACCAAGGGCTCTGCCCTTGAAATCCCGTAGAACACCGATGATGCATGGAACCAAGTGCTGGGCTTTCAAGGGCAGAGCCCTTGGTTATGAAATTGAGGGTGCTCCGAACGTCCCGGTCTGAGTCGATCGAAGCAGGTGGTCTCCACCAGTCGTCTCGCGCATGATCGTGTTGCTGAGGCACGCATCAACGGAGACGACCGATGGAAACCTTTCACAAGCTGTTTGGCAGCCTGCTCGGGTTTGTATACCACTGTTTCGATCGCATCGTCATTCAAGGCTACCTCCCCCTGCTGACGCGGCCGGAGCACATCGTCCATTTCTTCCGCGACGTGCACGGCGTCTCCCCGCTCACCAAGGACGTGTTGGCCAAACGGACGCAAGAGTACCAGCAGTGGGTCGAGGCGTTTGCGCGCAACCACCGCATTCCGATCGAGTGGCCGGACGCCGAGGCCCTGAAGACGAAGAAGCTCAAGAAGGAAGACTACGTCCGACCGTACGGGCAGCGCATGGCGCGGCAGAAGCGGTTCGGGGTCTACTTCATCTTCAAGAGCCTGGAACAGGGGCCGAAGTTTGGCATCCACGTCCCGAAGTTCCCGACGGACGACCCCGCCTACCGGATCGTGACCCGGCAGCGCTCCCGCTACACGCACTACTACTTCTACATCCGGGATGAAGTGCTCGGGCCCTTCGTCATGTGCGTCGGATCGTTCCTGCCGTTCCAGACCACCTATTACCTCAACGGCCACCACATCATCGCCGGGGACCTCCAGCGCCGCGGCGTGCGCTTCCGCACCGACGATAACGCCTTTCTCTGGACCGCCGATCTGGCGGCGCTGCAAGCCGCCGCCGACCGGCTCGACCCCGAGGTGATTCGGCAGCGGCTCGAGTACTGGACCCTGGTGCTGGGGCCGAAGTTCTCGAAAAAGGACCGGGCGGCGGTCAACCTGCGGCGCGCCTACTCGTTGAACCAAGTCGAGTACTGTCGGAATTTTGTCTTCCGCCGCCACTTTCCGATCCACAAGATCTTCGAGCGCTCGTGTGAGCTGGGGGTGTTCCGCTTGACGGCCGACGTCATCACCCAGATCTTCGGCGTGCGCAAACACAAGCGGCTCCGCGGCAAACTGCACACGATGCTGGAGAAACTCGACCATGGCCATCACGTACTCCGCATCTACTGCAAGAGCCTCGTGGCGCGCACGTATGAGAAGTTCGGCACGTTCCTGCGGGTCGAGGTCTGCGTCAACCGGCTCAAGGATCTCGGTCTGAACAAAGGCTTGGAGCAGTTGCCGGCGCTCCGCGAGAAACTGATCGCCGTGACCGATCGCCTGGCGGGCGTCGAGGCGGACCTCCTCAACGTGCACGTCGACTTCCCGCTGTTCGAACGCCTCGCCAAGCCAGTCGCCGCCGGGCGCACCACGATGCCGGGCATCAAGATCCACGACACGCGCATGCTGCGCC
>JALYLU010000805.1 GCA_030774075.1 Actinomycetota bacterium
ACATCACACCCGATTCCAGCTCGCCGTCGAGGTGCTGACGGTGAGACGCAACGGCACGACGGCGCTTGGTCACCCGGTGGTCGCGGCTGGCGGCGGAGACCTCTGCTCGCTGTTCGGGCACGGCCGCAAACCGGATCCCGACCTTGCGTTCCTGGACAAGGAGTGGCTCAGCTACGACCAGACCAGTCGGCGGCTCGCGATGTCCTACACGCGCTTCTTTTTCGGCTTCGGCGGCCAGAGTGGAGCCGGGCAGGTCGAGATGGTGCGAGCTCGCGTGCCGGCCAACCCTCGCAGGCTCAGCGGCAGTGACTGGAGCTCACCGATCACGGTCTGGCCCGAGGAGCGGAACACGCTCAACACCGGGGCGTACGTGTCGGTGGCTCCCAACGGTGACGCCTACGTCTCGTGGGAGCGCAACCTGGAGTCCAATTTCTTCAACGGCGACCCCTACGTTTACATCCAGGCCGCCCGGGTCCGGGCCGGCGACGTCACGCCGACGGTCGGCGGCCCCGCCAACCCGCGGATCGTCACCCTCGGGCAGCGCAACTCCAACGGTGCGGGCGGGGTGAAGTCGCTCGACGCCGTCGCCATCGCCGGCTACAACCGGGGAATCGGCCAGGACTTCCCGCGGATCGCCGTGGACGCCCCGTTGGGGAAGGTTGTCGTGGTGTGGAACGACGCGAGCGCTCATCCGCTCGGTGACATCTGGATGCGGGCCCTGCCGATGAACCTCGCCGTTACCGGCCCGATCACCAAGGTCAACGGAGATCACTCATTCGCGTTGCATTTCCTTCCGGCGGTCAGCGTGCAGGCTGACGGGTCCATCGCAACATCGTGGTACGACCGGCGACGGGCCGGGCCGGACTCTGCCCGAACCGAGTACTTCGGTGAGATCCGGGCGACCCCGAGGGCACACGCTGCAGACTTCCGCGTCACCACCGGTTCGAGCGACTGGACCAACACGTCGACCTTCATCTTCCCGAACTTCGGCGACTACACCGACAACGCGTCCTCGGGGTCGACGACCTACTACACCTGGTCCGACGGCCGGCTCGGCGTGCCGCAGCCCTTCGTCGATCACCACAGGTAGCAAGCCGGCGGATGCTTCCTCTGGGCGGGTTTATCGCCGGCCTCAATGTCATGGTGGCCGTTGGCACCTGGGCAGACGAGCAAGTTCAGCCGTCTTGGCAGTGACCGGTCGCGAACGGATTGTCTCAGTGGAAGAGGTCTTCGAGCTCAAGGTTCGATCATCCCGACCGGGTGCCCATGCAGACCCGGCAGGCCAATCCCGAGCGTGGGTAGCATCGTGATGAGTCTCAGTGAACAAGCCGAATGGTGATCATGTTCGACCCCTCGACGCTCGCGCACATGGGCGACCAGCTGCTCGCCTCTGGGCAGACTGAGCCTGCGATCCAGGCCTACCTCCAAGCACTGAATGCGCCAGCCGAGTCTGTAGATTCGGCCTGGACGACGGATGCGTACGCCCGGACAGTTTGTCAGCTCGCGTCGGCCATTCTTCGGAGGACGAACGGCGACCTCGCCACGAATATTGAAGACGCCATCGATGTGTGTCGCCGTGCCCTCGAATTTATGGCGCCTGACGAACTCTCCGACGTGCTCTTCTCGGACGGAAGGCGCATAGCTCTTACGCCGGGAGGCCGTAGAGATGGAGCCATGCTCTTTGACCAACTCGGGCAGGCGTGCCTGATGCGACTTGAAGGCGACAAAGGTGAGAACGTCGAGATCGCACTTCGCGCCTTCCATCAGGCACTCGCTTGGACCGACCGCAGGAACGATCCAGTGAACTGGGCAGCCCGGGCCTCGAGCCTGGCGACGGCCTTACTTTCCAGGGTGGAAGGCGAGCCCGAAGTGAACACTGACAACGCCATCAACCTTCAGCGCCAGGCCGTCGAGGTATTCGCTGCGTCTGGCGACCTGGAACGGTGGGCGGCGGCCGCGACGAATCTAGCGCGCTCGTGGCTCTTAGTTGGAGGACCGAGCCGAACCGCGAGTGTGCAACGCGCCATCGGGCTGTTCCAAGACGTTCTAAGGACCAGGGGGCGCGATACCAATCCGTTCGGTTGGGCGTCCACGTCCGTGGGCTTGGCGCACGCCTACATCGAGT
>JALYLU010000806.1:0-910 GCA_030774075.1 Actinomycetota bacterium
CCGATCAGCGCGCAGACACAGAAGACACGGCTCCACGCGCTCAAGCATGCGCCTCGTGGTCGGACTTCCTCCCGCCTTAGGCCGCGTATCTGAAGCGTGGAGGCGCATTTCCAGGATGCGTTCCGAGACAGCACCGAATCGGCGCTGGGGCGCGGATATAGTGCGTCCCGCGATGACAGCCGTGCGGCGCGGACCTCTTCACGAATGAGTACTGAGCTGGTCTTCCCGGCGCAGGTCATCGTGGGGCTCGTCACCATGGGTCTGCTCGCGAGGTGGTTCGTCGCCCCGCGCCTCACCGGGCTTCCGCGGGAATCCGCGCTCCAGCCGCTCCTGGCCGTGCACACCCTCCGCTACATCGGATTGGTGTTCTTGGCTCCGGCGGCCACCGGGCCGTCGCTCGCGCAGAGTTTCGCGGTACCCGCGGGGTTGGGAACCGCCATCGCAGGTGTCCTTGCGCTCGTATCCATCGCACTGCTCCGCGCGCGGTCCCGGTTCGCGATCCCGTTGGTCTGGATCTTCAGCGTCGAAGGCATCGCCGACTTCGCCAACGCATTCTTGCAGGCCCGCAGCGCCGCGGTTGTCGCCCAATTGGGCGCTGCGTACTACATCCCGATCGTCATCGTTCCTGCCGCCCTGGTCGCACACGTGATGATCCTCGGCCTGCTGCTCCGCCGCTCCGCCTGACCTGCGTCCATCGCCTTCACGGACGAGTCCGGCGGAGCGATCCGATCGGGCACGGCCCTCGTATCCTCGTGCTCCCTCCGCACCGAACGGTATCGACCGTCGCCGCCGCAGGCGACACGAGGCCATCTCGCGCGCGATGAGAACCGTTCGTCGTCGGCGTGCGTAGTCCCAGGCAACGTCGACGTCGCGTACGCGATCAGAAGCGAACAGGCCCACACCAATGGAG
>JALYLU010000806.1:920-2125 GCA_030774075.1 Actinomycetota bacterium
TGGAGGGAAAGAACACCCATGCGCGTTTCCATACGCGTTCGTGCCGTGGCCGTCATGGCCACAGCGGCGCTCCTTGCGGTCGCACTCGTGCCGCCGTTCACCGGCGCCTCGAGCCACCGCGAAGCACCGATGATCTCGCAGGATCCCGCAGCCGACGGAACGGACTTCTACATGTTCAAGAGCCCGGACCGCACGGACACCGTCACGCTCATCGCGAACTACTACCCGTTCCAGGAGCCGGCCGGTGGCCCGAACTTCTACCGGTTTGGCGACGACGTGCTCTACCGCATCAGCATCGATGACAACGGGGACGCGATCCCCGACCAATGGTTCGACTTCCGGTTCGCCACGACCGTCCGGAACGGCAACACGTTCCTCTACAACACCGGTCCGGTCCCGACGCTGCTCGATGCGAACCTCAGCGTCAATCCGAACCTGAACGTGTACCAGACCTTCACCGTCACCCGGACCTACTCGAACGGCGTGAGCTCGCACATCTGCTCGGGGATCGTGCCGCCGAACAACATCGGCCCGATGTCGACCCCGAACTATGCGACTCTCGCTCAGTCCGCAGTCGTCAACAACTGCAGCGACGGCATCAGGGCCTTCGCCGGACAGCGCGACGACCCGTTCTACGTCGATCTCGGCGCGACGTTCGACCTCCTGACGATCCGTCCGGGCGCGCCTGGCAACAAGGGCGGCGGCAAGGACGATCTCTCGGGCTACAACGTCCTCTCGATCGCGCTGCAGGTCCCGATCAGCAAGCTCACCAACGACGCATCAACGCCGACTGACCCGAATTCGCAGTTCGCGGTCATCGGCGGCTGGACCACCTCATATCGCCAGAAGGTGCGGGTCCTGAAAGGCGACGGGGTCGTGGGCAACGACGGCCCGTGGGTCCAGGTCTCACGGCTCGGCGCGCCGCTCGTGAATGAGGTCGTCGTGCCTCTCGGCGCGAAGGATCTGTGGAACAACTCGGAGCCGAGTGGTGACGGGCAATTCCTCGCCGGCGTGACCGATCCCGAGGCGGCCCGCCTCCTCCACGCGATCTACGGCATCGACGTTCCGCCGACGCCGCGAAATGACCTCGTCGCGATCTTCCTCACTGGCATCACCGGCCTGAACAAACCGGCCTTCGTGAAGCCGTCCGAGGAGCTTCGCCTCAACGTCGCGAGCCCGGTGACCGCGTCGCCGAACCGCATGGG
>JALYLU010000807.1 GCA_030774075.1 Actinomycetota bacterium
AGACAAGCCGTGCGCCATACCGGTCTCGACGTGACCGTCGATGCGTCGAATCGACGGCGCGCGAACGGATACCTGGCAAGGCAGGGGCCCCAGACGTTGCGGTGGGCGTTGTACGAAGCCGCGAAGAACTCGTCCCATCAGCGCAGTCCCGACCACGCCTACTACGCGCGGCTCAAGGACCGTCACGGCGGCAAGATCGCGGCGATCTCGATCGCGCGTCTGTTCACGCGACGCTGCTATCACATTCTGCGCAACCTCGATTCCGACATCGTGTACACAATGCCGACCTGACCCTGACCGCGAGCGACGGCGCAGGCCGCCTCTTTGCACATCAGGGTCGTCCGCGATCAGCTCCCGAGACGCGCTGCCCGCCAGCACTCGTGCTGGACGGCCTCCGAACAATGATGCGATCGCGCACCCTCCAAGGGGGACACCCAAACACGATTGTTGTCGCCGACGAGACCAGACTCGTCGAGCACCGAGGTAACGCTGGGCGCCCCCACGCCGCCGCCAACCCGACCCAACCATTCAGCACTCAACGCGGTACGCCTTCGCTCCGTTGCAAGCCCACCACGTTGACCGAAACCAAACCGAACACGACCAACCCGCACCCGCACGCGCCAAAAAAACGTCTTGACACACAGCCTCGAACAGGTAACGCGCGTCCCCGAACGACGCTCGATCTCGCCGATCGCCGGGTTGGTCGCGTGCTTGCTCTTCGCCGAGCGAGAGGCGTGGGAGAGCCCTGCCGGGGGCGCTCTTCCGCGCGCATCGCTGCTGCGCGTAGGGTCGGGGCAACGGTGCGAGACGGGGAGGGACACGTGACCATGTCTGTATCGCAAGAGGTACTGGACGGAATGCGGTCCGGGTTCTCGGGACAGATACTCGTGCCGGGCGACGCGGGATACGAGGCAGCTCGCCGGGTCCACAACGGGCTGATCGACAAGCGGCCCGCGCTGATCGCGCAGTGTCAGAACACCGCCGACATTGTCGACGCCGTGAACGTTGGTCGCGATGCGGGTTTGGAGATCTCGGTGCGCGGAGGCGGCCACAACGTGGCCGGCCGGGCCGTGACCGAGGGCGGCCTCATGATCGATCTGGCACCAATGAAGGGAATGTACGTCGACCCGAAAACCGCGAAGGTCCGCGCTCAGGGCGGCCTGACATGGCGGGAGTACAACCGAACGACACACACATTCGGGCTCGCCACGACGGGCGGAGTGATCTCGACCACGGGGATCGCCGGGCTCACCCTCGGCGGCGGGATCGGCTGGCTGATGGCCAAGTACGGCATGGCCATCGACAACCTCCGCTCGGCCGAGATCGTCACCGCCGACGGCCAGGTCCGCACCGCCAACGCCGACGAGGACGCCGATCTGTTCTGGGCGATACGCGGCGGTGGCGGGAACTTCGGGGTCGCGTCGTCGCTCGAGTATCACGCCGACCCGCTGTCGACGATCTTCGGCGGCATCATCGCTTTCGACCTTCCCGACGCCGCGCAGGTCTTCGACTTCTACCGCGACTTCACGGCCGAGTGCCCGGACGAGGTCACCGCCTTCTGCGGGTTCGTGCACGCGCCCGACGGGTCCGGCCACAAGATCGTCGCGCTGCCTATGTGTCATTGCGGCGATCTGGGAAGCGGCGAAGCCGTCGCCAAGCAGATACGAGCCGCGGCGACGCCATTGGTCGACATGCTCGGGCCGATGCCGTACCCGGTCATCAACACGCTGCTCGACGACGGCTTTCCCAAAGGGGCGCGCAACTACTGGAAGTCGGCGTTCTTCAAGGACATCTCCGACGAAACCGTCGGGATCATGGCCGACTGCTTTCGTAACGCACCGTCCATCATGAGCGGCCTGATGGTCGAGCACCTGCACGGCGCCGTCACGCGGATCGGCGCCACCGATACTGCGTTCCCTCATCGTGCGCCCGGCTACAACCTCGTGCTCACCGCCGAGTGGCTCGACGCCGCCGACGACGACGCCAACATCACTTGGGCCAAGCAGACCTTCGACGCGTTGGCGCCGCACATGGCCGACGCGGCCTACGTCAACTACCTCGACACCGACGATGCCGAGGACGCGATCCGCGCGGCCTACGGGCCGAACTACGAC
>JALYLU010000808.1 GCA_030774075.1 Actinomycetota bacterium
GATAATTCTGGGTCGACTCCACGCTCCGCTCCCCTTCGGTCGCTGCGCTGTCGTCTCGCTGCGCGACGCTAGTTGGCGTGACGACGTCGCCTTTCTCCGCTCGAGAGCTGGTCGGCCTCCTCGCCGACGACGACCGCCGGGCGGTGTTCGCGGCCTTGGTGCTGGGCGCGACCGACCCCGACTCGGTACGGCGCCGCTCGGGGCTCGATACCAGGCCGGCCCTCCGTGCCTTGCAGCGGCTCGTCGACGCCGGGCTCGTCGTACGCGGTGACGACGGGACGGTCCACCTCTTGGGTGAGGCCTTCGCCCTCGCGGCGCGCGTCGAGGCGGAACGCGAGCCCCGCCCGGACGAGCATCGCGACGAACCGGCCGAGGTGGCGCGCATCCTGCGCGCGTTCGTGCGAGACGACCGGCTCGTCTCGATCCCGACCGTCCACTCCAAGCGTCTCGTCGTGCTCGATTGGCTCTCGCAGCGCTTCGAGCCCGGCCGGCGCTACTCCGAGCAGATGGTGAACCTGATCCTCGGACAGGTGCACGCCGACACCGCGGCACTGCGGCGCTACCTCGTCGACGACGACTTCCTCGCGCGCGCCGGCGGCATGTACTGGCGCACGGGTGGGAGCTACGCGCCGGACCTCGACGTCCCCGACCGCGGCGAACCCGACCGCACCGAGCCAGACCGCGGCGAGGTGGTCTGAGCCTCGACCATGCGGCGCATGCCATCTCTCCAGCCCACCGACGTCGGCCCGACGAGCGCCAGCCGCTTCGTGTTGTCTGTCGGGATGCCACCGATCGTGCTCGTCGTGCGCTCGAAACGCGGCTCGACACCCACCAGCTCGCCCATGTACTCGCACCACGCCTCGATGCTCGTCTCTTCGTCGCCGCCCCAGTTCACGATCGTCGCCGGAACCGACGCCGCCTCGAGCATCGCAGGCAGCGTCGCCACGATGTCGTCCTCGTGGATCGGATTGAAGCGACTGGGTCCGTCGGGACGAACCGGGACCGGCCGGTCCGCGAGCATCAGCGCGAGGTGGAACGCGGGCCATCCTCCGCCGTCGCCGTACGGCACGTTGAGACGCGCGATCGTCGTCGGGACTTCGAAGAGGCGACACGTGGTGCGGACCACGGCCTCCGCCGCGATCTTCGAGATGCTGTAGGTGGGCATCATCACACGATGGTTGTCGCCGAGCGGGTCGGTCTCGCGCTGCGGCGTTCCGTCGGCCGCTTCGTAGACGCCCGTCGACGAACAATGCAGGAACGCCTTCGCCTCGCGACAGTGCGCCATGAGCAGACCGGCCGCCTCCGCGTTGCCGGCGAGGTCGACCTCCCACTTGTTGCTCTTGACGATGGCGAAGTTGCACACGTAGTCGACGTCACTCGGTACCGCGGCGAGCGAATCGTGCGCGAGATCGACCACGACACATCGCACGCCCGACGCTTCCAGGCGCGCGCGCAACTCCGCGTCTTTGAAGCGCGCCACCGCGATCACGTCGTTCTCGGCCGCCAGCCCGAGCGCGACGGGAAGCGCGACCTGGCCGGTCGCGCCGGTCACGAGGACGCGGGCGTCACGGAGCGTCAAGGCGTCGCCGACAATGTGGCCGCAATTCCCCCGTCGATCCCGGAGTCCGCCGGCAGCCGCGCCGCGACTGCCTGGACGAACTGCTCGTCGGAAAGGTCGACGTCGACGCCCTCGCCCTTCACGTGCGTGCGGCCGTCGTTCGCGTCGATCGTGAGCTCCGGTTTCAACTCCTTGATCGCGAAGCGGCCGAAACGCGCCTGCCATTCAGTTCGAGCGCTCGCCTCGCCCGCCGAGACGGGCACTCCGACGTCGTCGGCATGAGTTGCCAGCTCGAACGCGAGGTGGAAGGCCTGCCAGCGCGCCGGATAGGCGCCGACGCTGCTGTCGACGTCGCCGCCGCCGCGGGCACGGAATGCCGCGCGATTCTGCGCGCTGCGCGTTCGCCAGGTTTCGAGGATCTGCTCGGGCGTCCGGTCGTCGAGCTCGCGGATGCCGATCTCGTTGGCGGATGCCAGATCGACCGCGCCCTTGGCGCCCACGTCGGCGAGGAACTGCTGCACGGTGCCGTCGAGACACGCGCGGTTGTAGTC
>JALYLU010000809.1 GCA_030774075.1 Actinomycetota bacterium
GTCCTATCCGCCGGGACGCGAGTGGGACGAGGCGCTGCGCACGCCGCGCTTCCGCGTCGCGGCGGAGCTGAACGGCGCCGCGCAGGTGATCTGCGCAACGGGTTTTCGGCGAGGTTTTGCTCACGACGAGCTGCTGGGCCGGCTGGTCGCCGAGCATGAGCTCGAGACGGCAAACCGCTGGATCGTTCTCGCGCCCGATTCGACCGTTCCGGCACTCACCGACCAGTCGCGCACGCTCGCGCTTGCAGGCGTGCACGCGCAGTGGGCGTTCCCCGCCGCCGACACGCTCGTCGGCGCGAAGTACGCGGCGCGCGGCTTCCTGCGAAAGGTGCAGCGGTGTCGTACACGCTGAGAGGGCGAATCGAGTCGCGCCTCGCGCCGGTGCTCTTCGCGCTGGCGATCGCGCTCGTGCTCGCGGCGGCCGAGCGCGAGTGGTGGCCGCTCCAGCTCGCCGCTGTGATGGCCGGCGTCGGGCTGGTGCTGGACGTGCTCGTCTACAACCGCCTGCTCGAATACCAGCCCGGCTGGGCAGCGCTGCCTCTAGGGGCGCTGGAGCTCGGACTGGTCGTGCTCGCCGCGCGCGGCCTGGACATCCACGCGCCGTTCGCGCAGGCCGTCGCGCTGTTCGGAGTCGCGTGGCTCGCCGCACAGGTGCTCGGGCACGCAGTGCTTCCGCTCGTTCGTCTGACGTACGCGCAGGACGGCGGCGAGCTCGGACGGGCCGGACCCGCCGTCGCAGCCGCGGTCGTCGCCGTGCTGGCCGGCGCCGCCGGGACGGCCTACGCGATGCGCCCGCCCGTCGTCCACCTCGCGGCCGGCGTGCACCAGGGACCGCTCGTGATCGACGAGCGCCAGACGCTCGTCGGCGAGCCGGGCGCGGTCGTTCGCGGCGGCATCGTCGTCCGCGCGAGCGGCGTCACGATCCGCAACGTCGTCGTCGTGGGCGGCACGAACGGGATCGAGGTCGACGAAGCGCGGAACGTCCTGCTCGATCGCGTCTCGGTCTCCGGCGCGCAGCTCGACGGGATCCACGTGCGCCACAGCAACGTCGAGATCCGCAATTGCAACATCGACTCGGGCACGAATCCGTGGGCGCAGGGGATCGATATCTCGTTCGCGTACGACCTGCCGCCGAGCATGGTGAAGGGCTGCACGATCACCGGTGGGCGCGAGGGGATCGTTACGCACTCCGTACAGACGATGCTGGTCGGCAACCACGTGCGGAGCACGCAGCTGCGCGGCATCTCGGTCACGGAGATGTCGATGGGCATGGTGGAGCACAACGACGTGCACGATGCGCTCGGCATCGGCATCTACTGCGGTGACCGCTCGATGTGCGAGATCGACCACAACGTCGTCTCGAACACACGCGTCGATCACGCCTCCGAGGACGTGTCGCGGCACGGTTATCCGATCGTTGCGTGGTGGGAGTCGGAGGCGGAACTGCATGGCAACGTGCTCGTCGGCAATTCGCGCGGCGCGGGATCGTTCGCCTCGTCGCGGATACGCTGGCCGCGGTGACGAATCCCTGGGCCTGGTACTCGGACCGCGACGTCTGGGCGGTCGAGCAGGAGCGCATCTTCGCGCGCACGTGGCAGTACGCGGGGCACGTGGGAATGGTCGAGCAGTCGGGCGATTTCTTCACCGCGCGCGCCGGGCGGATCCCGATCGTCGTCGCACATGCGGAGGACGGCGAGTTGCGTGCGTTCGTGAACGTCTGTCGGCACCGGGGCTCGACCGTCGCCGAAGGCGCAGGCAACCGCAAGACGCTGCAGTGCCCGTACCACGCGTGGACGTATGGGCTGGACGGCCGTTTGCGTGCGGCACCGCGTGCCGACTTCGACGTCGACGAGGTGGCGCTGGCGCCGGTGCGGCTCGACCGATGGGGCCCGTTCCTGTTCGTGAACGCCGACGACGCTGCGGAGCCGCTCGCCGAGACGCTCGGCGTGGTGCCGGAGCAGGTTGCGGAGCTCGGCCTCGACGTCGACGCGCTGCGCTTTCACCACCGTTCCGAGTGGAGCGTCGCGGCGAACTGGAAGGTCGTCGCCGAGAACTTCCTCGAGTGCTACCACTGCCCGCTCGCCCACCCGAGCTTCACGGCGCTCGTC
>JALYLU010000810.1 GCA_030774075.1 Actinomycetota bacterium
TCACCCCGCGATCCTGTCCGAAGGCGGCCTGGAGCTGGCGCTCAAAGCGCTGTGCCGCCGCTCGGCGATACCGGTCTCACTCGATGTGGACGCCGAGCGACGGCTGCCAGAGCCCATCGAGGTCGCAGCGTACTACATCGTGTCAGAAGCATTGACCAACACCGCCAAGCACGCGCACGCATCTGTCGTGCACGTCGCACTCGACACACACGGCGCGATCATGCGCCTGGCGATCCGCGACGACGGGATCGGGGGAGCAGATCCCAGCCAGGGGTCGGGACTTCTCGGACTCAGCGATCGCATCGAGGCGCTCGGCGGCACCCTCCAGGTCACCAGCCCCGCCGGGAGCGGCACCACGCTGCACATCGAGGTCCCAGTCGAAGGCCGAGAAGCGCGGTGACGGCCGAACCCTAGGGAGGTTCCCGATCGAGACGGAGATCTGCGTCCGTCTCGTCGGTGTCTGCCGTTTGCTGTGTCGTAAGTGCGGATCGTTGCGGCGTCCGATGAAACGCGCCGCCGTGTGGAGCGGGACCTGCACGACGGTGCGCAGCAACGATCTGCGGTGTGGGTGAATCACGACCGCTGAGTCGTGGTGGCTATCCGGTAGTTCGAGTTTCCTGCTAGCGGTAATTCTAATTTCCCGGCTCCCCGAAGCGCAGATGGATGCTGGCCGTGGCGACTTTCGAGGGCCTCACCGCAAGCCTGGGCAGCCCCAAGTAACGACCACGAGGAGGTCATGTCATGTCCATCAACTCGTACGTGCGCTCGCGCAGCTTGCTTGCCGCGGGTACGGCTCTCGTCGCCGGCGCAGTTATCTGGCTCGCGCTCGTCGACGGTAACGCCGGGGCGGCCAGCGACCAGGCAGGCGCCGCCAAGAAGACGAGTGCGACTGCAGCAACCGCCGCGTCGGCGGCCGGTAAGGCCGATCCGAACATGTACCCGTTCGGCGCTCCGACCGGAAACGGCGACTTCAAGGTTCCGCCGCCCCCGGAGTCGCCGACGCTCGTGCCGACCATCGCGACCAAGACGACGACCCGCCTGTACGGAGCGAACCCCTTCGAGGAGGCGGTCTCGATCACGCAGCACATCTGGCCGGCGGCAATCAAGCTGAACGTGCCGACAGAGAACGACAACGATCCCGACCGGCCGTGGGGGCTCACGCTCGTGACTCCCGACGACGCGCTGACCGCGATCACGGCAACGCCGCTGATCCATTTCCCGGACGACGCGCCGATCCTGTACGTGACCAAGGACGGGATCCCGCAGGTGACTCTGAACGAGATCAAGCGGCTCGGGGATACCGGCATCTCGCGCTACAACAACGTCGACGCGTTCCTGGTCGGCGCTGCGGCCAACCCCGGCGTCGAGAACCAGCTGAAGGCGATCGGGGTGGCGTACACCGAGGTCACAGCGCCGAGCGTGCCCGAGCTCGCCGACAAGGTCGACCAGCTCTACGGGTCGATCGAGAACCCCGACACCGGCGTTGCAAACATGGGCAACGGCTCGGAGAACGTGATGATCGGGTCGATGGACGGGAACGACTACCAGTACCTGCTGCCGGCCACACACTGGGTCGCGCACATGGCGTCGGGCCTTCTCTGGGTGAGCAAGGACTCCGTGCCGTCGGCGACGAAGGATGCGCTCAAGCGCCGTAACGGGATGGCGCGCATCTACCTGTTCGGCGGCCCGCAGCAGATCTCGTCCGCAGTCGCGAAGCAGCTCGCGCAGTACGGCACGGTGGTCCGCGTCACCAACGACGACATCGTCGCCTTCAACGCCGACCCGGTGGACAACCCGGTCGACACGGCGGTCGCCTTCGCGAAGATGTGGGACCCGATGGGCATGGTGGGCTGGAAGATCACCGGACCCGGTCATGGCTTCACGCTCGTGAATATCAACGACTGGCAGGCCGCGGTCGCCTCGGCTCCGCTGTCGCACCTGGGCTTCCACGCACCGCTGCTCTTCACCGAAGGCCCGACGAAGCTTCCGTCGGCCGTCGACGGATACCTCAGCTCTGTCGCGCCAACCTACCTTACGACGCCGGCAGACGGGCCATACAACATGACCTACGTGATCGGCAGCTGGAGCCAGATCGCCGGGGCGCAAC
>JALYLU010000811.1 GCA_030774075.1 Actinomycetota bacterium
CCCGTACGCTGCACTGCGTGCGCCGCTCGTGGGTCGTCGCCGGTGCGCTCGTCCTCGCGGCATGCAGCAGTGGCTCGGCCGCCAAGAAAGTGTCGCCCCCGCCGATACCGCCGACGAGCCCGGCGCCGGCGCCGAGCACGACCGCGAAAACCACGTCGCCGCCGTCGACGCAGCCCGCTCCACCCGACCTTGCCCGCGTGCGCGTGACGCTCACCCCGATCGTGTCGGGTCTCGACAGCCCGGTCGCGCTCGCGTGGCGGGTGCACGACACCAACATGTTCGTGGCCGAGCAGAGTGGTCGTGTCCGCATCGTCGACGCGAACGGCGGACTCTCACCGACGCCCGTTCTCACCGTTGGGCCTCTCTCGCGAGGCAATGAGGAAGGCCTCCTCGGAATCACGTTCTCGCCCGACGGGTCGAAGCTCTACGTCGACTACACCGACCCGGACAACAACACGCACGTCGACGAATACACGATGCGCGGCGAAGTCCCGGTGGCCTCGACGCGCCGCCAGTTGCTCGTCCAGCAGCAGCCGTATTCGAATCACAAGGGTGGCGAGGTGATCACCGGGCCCGACGGGATGCTCTACATCGGGCTCGGCGACGGCGGCAGCGAGGACGACCCGAATCACGTCGGCCAGAACCTCGGAACGTTGCTGTCGAAGATCCTGCGCATCAATCCGGCGGCGAGCGGAAGCGCTCCCTACTCGGTCCCCGCCGACAATCCGTTCGTCGGACGAGGCGGGGTCCGCCCGGAGACGTGGATGTGGGGACTGCGAAACCCGTGGCGTTTCTCGTTCGATCGCAAGACCGGCGACCTGTGGATCGGCGACGTGGGCCAGAACAAGTACGAGGAGGTCGACTTCGCACGCGCGGGCGAGAAGGGAACCAACTTCGGTTGGAGCGCGCGCGACGGCTTCCACCCGTTCCGTGGCGCGGCACCGAATGGCGTGCGCGATCCGGTGCTCGAGACGAGGCACCCGGACGGCAACTGCGCCGTCGTCGGCGGCTACGTGTACCGAGGCCGCGCGATCCCCGCGCTCAACGGCGTGTACGTGTTCGGCGACAATTGCCGGCCGAATCTCGTCGGCGCCGTCGCCGGCAACGGACGCCTGATCGCGCAGCGCGACCTCGGCCCGACCGTCTCCCAACTCACGACGTTCGGCGAGGATCTGAACGGCGAGCTGTACGCGGTGGCACGCGGCGGGACGGTGTTTCGGCTCGCCGCCGGCTGACTAGTTGGCCGCGCGCTTGAGCACCATGGCGCCGACGCGGCGCGTGATCGCGTGCGGCGTGACCGCGGAGAGGTTGCCCATCACCTTGTTCAGACCGCCGGGAATGACGATCGCCCGGTTCTTGGCGAGGCCCTCGAGCCCGGCGCGGGCGACCGCGGGCGCGTCCTGCCACATGAAGCCCGGCACCTCACTGGCCGGCACGCTGGCGCGGGCCTGGAATTCGGTGTGGGTGAATCCGGGACACAGTGCGGTAACGGACACGCCCGTTCCCTTCAACTCCTCGTGCACGGCCTCCGTGAACGAGGTCACGAACGCCTTCGTCGCGCCGTATGTCGCGTTGGAAGGACCCGGTTGGAAGCCTGCGAGCGAAGAGACGTTGAGGATGCCGCCGCGACCGCGCTCGGCCATCGCGCTCGCCGCCGCGTGGGTGAGCCGGACCAGCGCGATCACGTTCAAGTTGATTTCGCGGATCTCGGTCTCGACGTCGAGCGTGTGGAACGGACCGAACGAGCCGAAGCCCGCATTGTTGACGAGGAGGTCGACCGTGCGGGCCCGTGCCTCGACCGCTCCCAGCTGCTGGGGATCGGTGAGATCGGCCGCGAGCACCTCGGCGCGGCCGCCGCCCAGACCATCGATCTCCTTCGCGAGCGCCTCGAGGCGCGCGGCATCACGTGCGACGAGCACCACGTCTTGACCGCGTTCCGACAGCTGGCGCGCGAACTGCTCGCCGATCCCGACCGACGCACCCGTGATCAATGCAACGGGTTTGTTCATGGGCTCATCCTTTCGTAACTGCGACTGGGGTACGACTGCGCCTACGGCCCTGGTTCGGCGCCTACTGCCCCGGTTGGGTATGTGT
>JALYLU010000812.1 GCA_030774075.1 Actinomycetota bacterium
GGGAGCTTCTTGGCGGCGCCCGCCAGCCGCTGTGCACGCTCGACCACGAATGTGAAAGGTTACTCGTCTCCCGAGGAGCGGCCTCAAGCGGGCTCGGCGCCGGGGCTGGGTGCCGGAGGCGGAGGGATAGCCTCGGCGCGTGCGGAAACCGTGCCGGCGAACCGAAGCGAGAGCGCCGAGGTTGCCGTGAGCACCCGGACCTACATCGTTCTCGCGGCGCTCACCGCCTTGTTGATCCTGCTCGCGTTCGCCTTCCAGGTCATCCTCGTGAACCGATGAACGCGAACTTCGACGAGGTGGATCACGACGAGAGGAAGCGACGAGATGCCTGACGACTTCGACCTCGTCGTCCTCGGTGGTGGCCCGGGCGGGTACGCCGCGGCGCTCTACGGCGCGAGCGCGGGGATGAACATCGCCATGGTCGAGGAGCAGCGCGTCGGGGGTACCTGCCTGCATCGCGGCTGTATCCCCGCCAAGGAATTGCTGCAGACCGCCGAGGTGCTGCGCACTGTACGCGCCGCCGCGGAGTTCGGTGTTCTGACCTCCGACCCCGCGCTGCAGCTCGCGACCTCGCAGACACGCAAGCAGGCGGTGGTCGATCGCCTCACCTCGGGTCTGGAGACCCTGCTCAAAGGCCGCAAGGTAACGATCGTCGCCGGTACGGGAGCACTGGCGCCCGACGGGCGATCACTCAGCGTTTCCGACGGAAGCATGATCCGAGGGCACAACGTGCTGATCGCGACTGGTTCGTCTCCGCGAGCGCTCGCGGTCGACGGCTTCGAATTCGACGGGACGCGCGTGCTGTCGTCCGACGAAGTGCTGCAGCTGGACGAAATCCCCGCGCGGGTGGCGGTGATCGGCGGCGGCGCGATCGGCTGTGAATTCGCATCGTTCCTCGTCGATGCCGGGTCGGACGTCACGATCCTCGAGGTACTGCCTCAGGTCCTCACCGGGGTCGATCAGCAGGTGGCGCAGACGGTCGTTCGCGCATTCCAGAAGCGAGGTGTCACAACGCACACCGGTGTTCGTGTGATGGGCTTCGACGGGAAGGCCGTGCGCTTCGAGGGCAAGCGCGGTGAGGAGCAGCTGCCCGTCGACAAGGTGGTGGTGTCGGTCGGGCGACGTCCGCGCTCCGAGAACATCGGTCTCGACGGCGCGGGTGTCAAGGTCGACGAGCGCGGCTTCGTTGTCGTCGACGGGAACATGCGCACCAATGTCGACGGCGTGTACGCGGTCGGAGACGTGGTAGCGACGCCCCAACTCGCGCACGTCGCGTTCTCGGAGGCGATCGTCGCGATCAAGACCATGCTCGGCGAGGGACCGGCACCGATCGACTACGACAAGGTCCCGTGGGGGATCTACTGCCACCCCGAGGTCGCGTTCTGCGGGCTGACCGAGGCGCAGGCCAAAGAACGTGGATACGAGGTCGAGACGTCCGTGCACCGTTGGGGGGGCAACGGGCGCGCGCTCATCGTGGGCGAGACCGACGGGGTGATGAAGATCGTCTCGGAGCGCGGTGGCGCGATCCTCGGCGTGCACATCGCCGGACCGTGGGCGACCGAGCTCATTGCCGAGGCGTACCTCAGCGTCAACTGGGAGGCGACCCCGGCCGATGTGGGCTTGCTGATCCACGCCCACCCGAGCTTGTCGGAGCTGTTCGGCGAGTCGGTGCTCGCGCTCACCGGACGTTCTCTACATGCTTAGGCACTCCATGCTTAGAGATCCATAGAAGTCAGGTCGGCGGAGCGTTCGCCATCTCGGAGGAGCTCATGGACGTTACGATGCCGCAACTCGGTGAGACGGTCACCGAAGGCACGATCACGAAGTGGTTCAAGCAGGTCGGCGAGAAGATCGACGCGGACGAGCCGTTGTTCGAGGTGTCGACCGACAAGGTCGACTCCGAGGTGCCGGCCCCGCAAGCCGGGTACGTCACCGAGATCGTCGTACAGGAAGGTGAGACGGTGCCGGTCGGTGCGCGCCTCGCCGTGATCTCCGAGCAGGCGGGTGCCGCCGGTGCGTCCCCGTCCGCCGCGGCCGGTGCCCCCGCGCCCGTTGCCCCTGCTCCCGCAGAGGCCGCGCCGGTCGCAGAGGC
>JALYLU010000813.1 GCA_030774075.1 Actinomycetota bacterium
GCACAGCACCGCGGCAGGCTCGGCTTCACGAGCGAGGAGATACGGCTCCTTGCCGATGAAGTCGGCGCTCTTGACCTTGGGCCGTGCCAGGCCGGCTTCGACTGGCGTGTATTCGCCGTCGAGCTCGGCGCCCATCAGGCGGTAGCCCTTTTCGAGCCGGCCGGTCGTGCCGTAGACACCCGCGCCAACGGCGGTCACTCCGAATGCCTGCCCGGATTCCCAGAGGCGGTCCCAGATCGCGAGCGCGTTGTCGCCGGGGACGTAGACCTCCCATCCGTTCTCGCCGACGTAGGAGATACGGAAGAGACGAACCGTGATGGAATCGATCAGCACCTCTTTCGTCGATCCGTAGGGGAGTGCGGCGTTGGAGACGTCGTCGGAGGTGAGCGATTCGACCAGCGCGCGCGCCTTCGGACCCCAAACCCCGATCGTGGCGAACGCGGACGTGTTGTCGACGAATGCGACCTCGCCGTCGGAGGGGAGGTGCGCGCGGAACCAATGCGCGTCGCGCGGACCGTCGAAGGCGCCGGTGACCACACGGAAGGCGTCGTCTGCCACGCGCATGATCGTGAGATCGGAACGGAACCCGCCGCGGGCGTCGAGCAATGGCGTGTACACCGAGCGCCCGACCGCGACATTGCAGTTGTTGACCGTGAGGTGCTGCAGGTAGTCGAGCGCGCCGGGTCCGCTGATGTCGAAGATCACGAAGGGTGCGAGGTCGATCATGCCTACGTGTTCGCGGAGCGCGAGATGTTCCGCATTCATGATCGGTGACCACCAGCGCGCGTCCCATTCGTGCGCGCGGCCTGCGATCGCGTAGTGATCGACGAGCGCCGCATTGCTCTCGTACCAGTGTGGGCGTTCCCAGCCTCCGGCTTGGAAGTAGACGGCGCCAAGTGCCTGCGTGCGCGCGTGGTACGGCGCGCAGCGGATGTTGCGCTCGGATGCCCACTGCTCGCGCGGGTGCACGATGCCGTAGGTCTTGTTGTAATGCTCGGCGCAACGGGCGCGAACGTGGTGGTCGTTGCGCGCGTAGCGGTAGAACCGGGTGATGTCGGAGTGGTGCGGGTCGACCTCGGGCGACCCGTGCGTCATCCACTCCGCGATCATGCGCCCCACACCGGGACCCTCTTTGATCCATACCGCGGCCGCCGACCAGAGGTGGCCGACCTCGGTGGTTTCCCCGAGTAGCGGGAAGCCGTCGGGGGTCAGCGACAGCAGCCCGTTGATCGCGTACTTCATCTCGGCGGTGGCGAGAATGTCGGGCATCAACTCGAGTGCCTCTTCGAGTTGCGGGTCGAAGTCGTCGGCCGTGAACGGCAGCTCTGTCGGCGACAGGCGCGACTGCTCGATCGAAGGGATGTCATCGGCGCGGTGGAAGATCGGGCGGTGCGCGTACGAGCCCACTTCCATAGAACCGCCGGTTTGGCGCTCGTAGCAGTACGTGTCCATGTCGCGGACGATCGGGAAGCCGATCTCGTTGCCCGTAGCCTCGAGCTCGGGAATCGGTCCGACGTCGATCATCTGGTGCACCGCGGGTGTGAGCGGGATCGTCGCGCCGGCCATGGCCGCGATGCGCGGGCTCCACACCCCGCACGCGATCACCACGTACTGCGCCGCGACCCGGCCCTGGTCGGTGACGACGGCGTGCACGCGCCCGTTCGCGATCTCGATCCCCAGTACCTCGACACCCGCGACGGTATGCAGCGCACCGAGGCCCATCGCCCGCTCGCGAAAGATGGTTCCGGCACGCAGTGAGTCGACGACCGAGACGCTCGGTGTGTAGAAGCCGCCGAGCACGATTTCGGTATTGACGAAGGGCAACAGCTTGCCGACCTCGGCGGGCGTGAGCAGCTCGGCCTCGATGCCCCAGGCCGTCGCGGAGGTCATTCGGCGGCGGAATTCCTCGAGCCGCTCCGGCTTGCGCGCGACCTCGACACCCCCACAGGTGACGTTGACGCCCATCGCCCCGTATTGCCTCTGGCTGTCGAGCGTGAGCGCCGCCATCTCGCGGTTGTGATCGACGGGGAAGATGAAATTGGACGCGTGGCCCGTCGAGCCGCCGGGATTGGGCGACGGTCCCTTGTCGAT
>JALYLU010000814.1 GCA_030774075.1 Actinomycetota bacterium
TCGCGCCACGGCCAGAAAACATCCCGTGATCGCACTCGACATGCACCCGGTCCCCGTCACCGCGGCCAGCAACTCGTGTCCGTTGGCGACCGCGAGCACCCGGTCTCCGTCGGAGACGTGATCGACCGGGCCGGTCACCGCAGCAACGAGTCCCAGGTTGCGAGCGGCCGTGCGTGCCAAGTCGGCGGGCTCGCCTCCGACGCCGATCGACTCGACTCCCCGCACTTCCGCCTCGACGCCGACCAGGGTCGCGACCTCGCCCTGGTTGCCGCGCAACACGGCGACCTTCACCTCGTCGAGAAGGCGCCGCGCCGTCTCGGTGCGGTACCGCGTCGCTCCTGCGCCCACAGGATCGAGCACGACCGGAATGCCATGCTCGTTTGCCGCCTTGCCCGCGAGAAGCATCGCGTCGACCCAGTCCGGAGAGAGGGTGCCGATGTTGAGCACGAGGGCGCCCGCAAGCGCGACCATCTCTTCGACCTCCTCGCGCGCATGGGCCATCACGGGTAACGCACCGAGTGCGAGCGTCGCGTTGGCCGTCTCGTTCATGACGACGTAGTTCGTGATCTGATGGACGAGGGGCTTGCGCCTGCGTAGCTCGCTCAGCGTCTGCCCGGGCGAGAGACTCACGCGACTCCTTTCAGATGGAGGACGTCGACCGGGCCGTCGCCCGCACCGATCTCGGCGAGGCCGTGCCGGACCGCAGCCGAGGCAACCCGCGCAGCCTCGCGCGCAGCCTGCTCGAGGGACAGTCCCCTGGCCAGGGCCGTCGCGAGCGTGGCCGAATGGGTGCACCCGGCACCGTGCGTGGCCGCTATGTCATAACGCCCGACCGGGATCTCGACGTGGCGCACGCCGTCGAAAAGATGATCCACCGCCTCGTCGCCGTGGCCGCCCGTGACGACAACGGCCGGAGCGCCGAGCTCGTGGATGCGCTCCGCCACTTCGCGCCGAGTCCCGCCGCCAACGAGCGCCTCGGCTTCCTGGAGGTTCGGCGTGACGACGGTCGCGAGTGGAAAGAGCCGCGATACGAGTGTCTCCACCGCGTCGCTCTGTAGCAACTTTGCGCCGGAGCTCGCGATCATGACCGGGTCGACGACAAGGGGGATGCTCCGTCCCTCGAGAAAATCCGCGACGGTGTCGATGACGGCGCGCGAGAAGAGCATTCCGGTCTTGGCAGCGTCGACGCCGATGTCGTCATAGACGGTGTCGAGCTGCGCACGGATGAAATCCGGCGGTAGCTCGTGTACAGCCGTGACGCCGGTCGTGTTTTGAGCGGTCAGCGCGACGATCGCGGTCATGCCGTAGCAGCCTGCAGCCGCGAACGCCTTCAGGTCGGCCTGAACGCCGGCGCCTCCACCGGAATCCGATCCGGCAATCGTCAGACAACGTAGAACCATCCAACTCCCTTCGCCGGTGCTAACCGGATCAGGTTCGACGGGTGTGATCTCAGCCCGCAAAGGGCACCCCGGTAACCCCAGGCTACCATCGCCAAATGGCTGTCCGGGCCGCGCTGTGGGACGACCTGCTCGAGGGCGAAGAGGTCGCTCATGTCGAGACGATCCCCCCGGCGGACCCGCGGACCGCGCCGCTTCCGGATCAGCTCGAACCCCATCTGCGCGAGGCCTTGCCCTTTCCGACTCTGTATGCCCACCAACGCGAGGCGTTCGTCGTCGCAGCACGCGGCGAGCACCTGATCCTCGCGACGGGCACCGCCTCAGGAAAGTCGCTCGCATTCAACCTCCCTGTCCTTGACACGATCGCGCGAGATCCGAAGAGCCGTGCGCTCTATCTCTATCCGACGAAGGCGCTTGCCCAGGATCAAGCACGCGTACTGGCCGAGTTGCACGCACCGAACGTCCGCGCGGCCATCTACGACGGCGACACGCCGAGCGAGCGTCGCTGGCAGATCCGGAAGTGGGCGAATGTCATACTCACGAACCCCGACATGCTCCACGTCGGCGTGCTGCCGCACCACGATCGCTGGGCGGACGTCCTGCACAACCTGCGTTACATCGTCGTCGACGAGGCGCACGTCTACCGAGGCGTGTTCGGTTCGCACGTCGGCAACGTCCTGCGGCGTTTGCGCC
>JALYLU010000815.1 GCA_030774075.1 Actinomycetota bacterium
GCCCCAACATCGCCGAATGCTGGGGGCGCGGAACGGCGACCTTCCAGATCCTCGGCGACACCTGCACGCGGGCCTGCCGCTACTGCTACGTCCACTCCGGCAGGCCCGAGCACCCGCCCGATCCGCTCGAGCCGCTGAGGCTCGCGAAGGCCGCCGCCGAGATGGGGCTGAAGCATGTCGTCGTCACCTCGGTCGACCGGGACGACGTCCCGGACCGGGGAGCAGGCCACTACGCGGCGACGATTCGCGCGCTGAAGGCGAAGCTGCCCGAGGCGTCCGTCGAGGTGCTGACACCCGACTTCCTGGGCGTCGAGGAGGAGGCACTCCGCACCGTGCTCGCCGCCAGGCCCGAGGTCTTCAACCACAACATCGAGACGGTCCGCCGGCTGCACGCGCGCCTGCGCGGCGCGAAGGCGAGCTACGACAAGGCGCTGTGGCTGCTCGCGCGCGCGAAGGAGCTCGCGGACTACCCCGTAATGACGAAGTCCGGGATCATCGTCGGGCTGGGGGAGACGAACGACGAGATCGTCGAAACGATGCGCGACCTTCGTAAGCACGGCGTCGACGTCGTCACGATCGGCCAATACCTGCAACCGAGCGCCAAGCACGCCAAGATCGACCGCTGGGTGCACCCGGACGAGTTCCGCTGGTTCCGCGAGCAAGGCGAGGCGCTGGGATTCGGCTCGGTGTTCTCCGGGCCGCTTGTTCGGTCGAGCTATAGGGCAGACGAGCAGCGGCATGCGGCCGAAACCGGCCGCGGCGCCGTCGCTTACTAGCCGCTGCAATCGCCCGGGGGTTGATCTTTCCGCGCAAGGGTAAGGTGAAATGCGTTATGTACCGATTCGCTCTTCTTCTGGCCGGACTCGCGCTGCTCGCGGCGGCAGGGGGTGTCTCGGCGGCGACTCAGTCGCCCACGAAAGCGACCCTTCAGTTGGTGGATAGGTCGCCGCTGACCGTGAGAGGCGTCCATTTCAAGCTCCGGGAGCGCGTGCGCGTGACTGCGTCGGCGGATAACGACACGGCCACCCGGGTCACCCGGACGACCCGCCGAGGCGTCTTCTCGGTCGACTTCGGAACACTTGGGCAGAATCCTTGCGCGACGATCACAATCAAGGCCGCCGGGGCCAAGGGTGATCGCGCGACGCTCGTCGTCAAGCCGCCTCCGCCGATCGACAGCCCAGGTCCCTGTCGTCCGGTCTGACGGCTCGAGGCGCCGCTCGCAGCGGCCCCTGAGTCCCGGCACGGATGGGACTAAGGACGAAGCTCTTGGCCCCGTCGGCGAGGTGTGACTTCGCGCGCTAGGACCCGCAGGTCGGCGGGACGGTCGCGGTGGCGCGCGAGCCCCTGTTCCCGGTTGCCACCACCTCAATGGTCGTGCACTTGGCAGTGGCCACTCGAAAGATCACGAGGAAGCGGCCCTGGCGCCCAGCCTTAACGGTCTTCCGATGGACCCGGGGAACTCGAACAACGACCCTGATGCGTTCGCCGGCGACGAAGCGGGACCCCTTGACCGTGAGCGGTACAACCCGTGTGACCGTAACGGAAGGATCACCCGAAAAGTATGCACCGGGGGCACCGCTTCCAAACCGGAAAGAAGAGGGCCGCCCCGAAGGCGGCCCTCTTCAGCATCGGTCGCTTGAGGTCTAGTGCGCTGGACCGAGGTTCATCTTCCAGATGCCCTGCGAGTGAGTCGCTGCGTAGAGAACCCGCTTACAGGGACCCGCGCCCATGCACGTCGGAACGCGCGAGGACGGCTGGATCTCGAGATGCATGACCTCGAAGCGAGGCATGCCCGTGGTTACGTGCCAGCCGCCGGCTCCGTCGTTATCACCGCGGAGAACGCCAAAGTCGGTGGAGGCATACAACGTGTGCGTCGCATCGTCACGGACGATGTCGCTCACCGGTAGGTCGCCGTTATTGGCCGGAGTCGGGAACGCCGACGTGCCCGCCTCGATGTTCAGGTTCGTAAAGGTGCCCGAACCCGGAACAAGCAGGTTGCCTTGGTGGACGTCGAAGACGTGGCCCGGAGTCCCCGGCGTGACCGCGTTGTAGCCCGAGTAAGAGATCCACACGTGACCACTGTCGGAC
>JALYLU010000816.1 GCA_030774075.1 Actinomycetota bacterium
TCGGTGGGCGCGACGCTCGGTTGCTGATCGTCATGATCGGCGCCGTGCTCGGCCGGCCCGTGGCGACCCTCGTCGTGCTCACCGCGACGGCGGCCTTCAGCCTGACCGTGCGCCTGTTCCTCGCTCGATCCGCCCTCCGGCTTGCCCGGCGGCCGCGGTAGCCCCAGGTCAGCGCTCTCCCCGCGGACTAGAGGTGGCAGCTCACCCCCGCGCCGATGCAGGTCGTGATGAGACCGAGCAGCCGCGACTTGTTCCACGCTTCGAAGAAGTCGGCGTGCATCGAATAGATCGAGCCCGAGGCGAGCGAGAGCCGCGCGCCACTCGCGCCGTCGTGGATGTTCCACTGGACGTGGATCTGCACCTGGGGGACGAGGACCGGGTAGCCCGCAGGGCAGGCTCCCTTGACGAGGTAGGCCATGTGCGACTTGTGGTCGGCCGAGTCGCGGTGCTGCCCGTCCCAGCACTGTGGGAAGCGCACCTGCATCATCAGTGTCGTCGACGGGCAATCGTGTGGCTCTGCGTAGTGTGTCCCGCTGTTGCCGCACATCCAGAATTCACGGTTCTGCCAATTCGGCTGGGGCGAGGTCGCGGTCTTATCGCCCTGGACGATCTTCAGCCCGAAGGGGATCGGCTTCGGCGTGGCGGTGGTGCCCGGGTTGCGGTAGTAGACCTGCGCCTTGTAGGGGGTGACGTCGTTCCCGTTTCGGATCAGGGACGGGAACCAATAGCTGCTCTTGTCCTTGGCCTCCCGGCAGGTCGACGAGGCCGCGGCGAGCGAGTCGGCGGTGGAGTATGCATCGGTCGAGTTGTTCCCGATGAAGTCGTGCATGTGAGAGGCACCGGGTTGCCCCGGGAAGACGATCGGGTCATCCATCGCGCGATGACTGAACGGACACGGAAAGAAGAACTCACCGCTTTCCGCCGCGGCCCGCGGGGCGTTGGCGTTTGCGAGCACGAGCACCGTACTGTCGCTGAGCATCAAGGTCGAGCCGACGATCATCCCAACAAGAACCACCGCCGCCTTCAGCATCCTAGCCATGTGCATCCCCCTCACGTCTCTTCGAACCATCGGGTTTACACGCGCGCCTCCTTCCCACGTCGCATGGAATCATCGGGTGTACACCAGCATCACCGGGTGCGCAAGTCTCGTCGCACATTCTCGTTCCGCTCGGCGGGAATGAAGACGGCCCGGTTTCGAAGAGCGGTGCGTACTTCTTCTACGTAGCATGAGTGGTTGCACGCTGAGTTCATGACAACTGCATGAGACAGGTCAGCACCACAACAGCGAGCTGGCGCGAGGACCTCACGACTTCACCACTGAGCGCGCGACGGCGCCCGACGTCATGGGACGCCGGTACATGTCGGGGCGTCCGTCACCGGTTCGGCCGCGTGCCAGACGGCCTCGACGTTGTTGCCGTGCAGATCGTTCACGAACGCCGCGTAATAGCGCGCGGAGTACTGCGTCCAGAGCCCGGTTCGCCACGAGCCGTGGCGCCGTTCTCGATCGCGGCGTCGAAGAACGCGTCGACGGCACCGCGGCCGCGGGCGTCGAACGCGATGTGCGCGGCCGACGTCGCCGGAGCGCCGCGGTAGATCGAGAGATCGAGAGATCGTCCGCTCCGTAATGGACGGCGTCTTTCCTGTACGCGCAACTCGGTGTAGCCGAGGAGCGAGCGCTGCGGTGAAGAGCCGCCGGCTCGCGCCGAGATCCTCACCACGAACAGGACGTGCGACGCTGGCGATCGACCTAGCCAAGGCTAGGTATCGGGGGACGCCTGTCGGTCGAAAGCTCTCCGGCCCGTTCCCCCGACTTACCGACCTCGGCCCGATGTGCTCCGGGGGCCGCGCGACCGACACTGAAAGCCATAACGCCGTCAGAGGAGGTGATCGTTTTGCGAGCACGATTCTCGAAGTTCCGCGCCCTGCTCTACACGGGCGCGACGCTCGCGACGTTCCTGTTGGCCGCTGGGGCCAAATGGAAGAACAGCTGATGGCCAGCGGAACGGAAGGGAGATCGATGCGTCTTCGCAGGCTCGTCTACTCCGCAGCGACGCTGGTCGCGCTCGTCGTGGCCATCAGCGCAGGGT
>JALYLU010000817.1 GCA_030774075.1 Actinomycetota bacterium
CGGTCGCTCCCGTTGCGAACCGACGACGGCCTCGCGTTGGAAGCCGAGCTCGCCGGATCGCAACCGGTCGGCGATCTCCCCCGGGCGGCCGTCGTGTTGTGCCATCCCCATCCGCAATACGGCGGCACGATGCGCAGCATCGTCATCTCCGCCCTGTTCGAGGCACTCCCCGAGCGCGGGATCGCCTGTCTGCGCTTCAACTTCCGGGGCGTCGAGGGCAGCGAGGGCTCCCACGGGGAGGGCCGGGACGAGCCGCTCGACGTCGCGGCCGCCCTGGAGGCCGCGACCGAGGCCGCGGTCGACGGTCCGCTTTCGCTCGTCGGCTGGTCGTTCGGTGCCGACGTCGCGCTGGGAATCGACGACCCGCGCATCGCGGGTTGGGTCGGGATCGCCCCTCCGTTGCGTTTCCGTCCGGAGCGCGCCTACGACGCGGTGGGGCACGACCGGCGTCCGAAACTGCTCGTGCTCGCGGCGAACGACGAATTCCGCGCGCCGGCCGAGATCGCGGCCGCGACGAGCGCGTGGGCGTCGACCCGGACCGAGACGGTCGCCGGCGCGAGCCATTTCTTCGTGGGTCGCACCGAACACGTCGTCGCGCTCGTCGCCGACTTCGTGGCTGGATTGACCGCGCCCGCCTGACGGACGGGCGGCGGGAGAGCCCGATAGCTAAACGCGCAGCGGGCTCGCCGACAGGCCGTGCGTCGCGAGGAAGCTCGATCGTCGTTCGATCGCGGTGTGCCACAGCGCGAGATCCGACTCGTACGAGGCGCGATCGCCGTCTTCGTAGGCATGCTCGAGCTCGTCGAACGCCGCGTCCTCGGCGTCGAGCAGGCTTCGGTATCGGCGGAAGAAGTGGTCGTCGACTGCGCCGACGGTTCCGGGGAGCGACGCTTCGCTCCCGAGGTAGTGAGGTTCGGCCATGGGCACCTCCTACGCACGTACCGGGCCCGAGCCCGAGCACTTGGTAGGGAGACCGTACTCCACCCCGACCCCGCGAGAAACCACTTCCGGTCACTGTTCGGTCAACAGCGGTTGACGGTCGTCTGACAGCCGGATCGTGGCCGATCGTGCCGGATCACGGCCGGATCACGGCCGGATCGTGACGCCACGCCCGGCCAGGTAGGCCTTCGCCTCGCCGACCGTGTGCTGTCCGAAATGGAAGATGGACGCGGCGAGCACAGCGCCGGCCCCGCCGGCAGCCGCCCCCTGGTAGAGGTGCTCGAGGGTTCCGACCCCACCACTCGCGATGATCGGGACGTCGACCGCACCGCCCATCGCCTGGAGAAGGGCGATGTCGTAGCCGGCCTTCGTGCCGTCCCGGTCCATCGACGTGACGAGGATCTCGCCCGCCCCGAGCGAGCAGACCCGTTCGGCCCAGGCGAGGGCGTCGAGCCCGGTCGGCGTGCGGCCGCCGTGCGTCACCACCTCCCACCCGCCGTCAGCCCGGCGTCGGGCGTCGATCGCCACGACGATGCACTGCGCTCCGTACTCGTGCGCACCCGCGCGCACGAGATCGGGATCGTCGACGGCTGCGGTGTTGAACGAAACCTTGTCGGCGCCGGCGCGCAGCAGGCGCCGCGCGTCCTCGACAGTGCGGACTCCCCCGCCGACCGTGAACGGGATCGCAAGACGCTCGGCTACCCGACGAACCAGCTCGACGAGCGTGCCGCGCTGCTCTAGCGTCGCCGAGATGTCGAGGAAAACGAGCTCGTCCGCGCCGGCATCCGAGTACGCGCCGCCGAGCTCGACCGGATCGCCGACGTCGCGCAGCCCGACGAAGTTCACGCCCTTGACGACGCGCCCGCCCGAGACGTCGAGGCAGGGAATCAGACGAGGGAGAGGCACAGAGACTCCAGGAAACGCGCGCCCGCGGCGCCGCTCTTCTCGGGATGGAATTGCACACCGGTGAACGAGCCGTGTTCCGCCACGGCGACGATGCCTTCCGACCTCGCCGTCGCGGCCGGCGTCTCGGCGGCGTACGAATGCGCGAAGTAGAACGTGTCGCCCAAAACATCGACCTCGGCCCAGCCGATCCGTGGAACCCGCCCTTCGCGCAGGCGTACCGCGCGTCCAGGGAC
>JALYLU010000818.1 GCA_030774075.1 Actinomycetota bacterium
CCTACATTCCGGGCGCGCACGAGCCAAATCTGTTCATGCGCCGCCGGGGCGGGCACGGCTGGGCGTATCAGGGATTCAACTGGCCGAAGTCGACGTGGGGCGGCCAACTCCTGCACAAGGTCGAGAAGCTGGAGGGCAATGACCGCAAGCGCGTGTACGACCTCCACGGAGGCACTACCACGCCGAAGCGGAAGCTATGGATCCAGCAGCTCGAACGCGGCCGCCGAGAAGGGTGGTACCAGGAGCTCGTCGGTGAAGTCCTGGAGGTGGTGCCTGGTGCCGATGGCAGCGCGGTCACGAGGATCCGCGGTGCCGATGGCGTGCGGGAGGTTCCTGCACAGTTCATCATCGACGCGACCGGTCTCGAAGCCGACATTCGCGAGCATCGACTCCTCGCTGACCTGCTCGATCACTCGGGTGCGCAGCGCAACCCGCTCGGAAAGCTCGCGGTGGAGCGATCGTTCGAGATCCGCGGTGCCCGCAATGACCCGGGTCGGGCGTACGCGGTGGGCGCGCCGACGCTCGGCAGCTACTTCCCCGGCGTCGACACGTTCCTCGGCTTACAGTTTGGTGCGCTCCGCATCACCGACGATATGGCGCGCCTCGGGTTCTGCAAGCGAATCGGGTCCGTGAGATCCGTCACGCAATGGTGGCGGTGGCTACTGCACAAGGAACCGTGAGGGCTTCGCATGCTTCCGATTCTTGCCGGACGAATTCAGACTCGCATCTTCTTGCTCGGCGTCATCGGTTCACTCTGGACGCTCGTGATCACCCCGATACTCCCGCCCCTCGGCGCACCGTTGCACGAGCGGTACCGCGCGACGTTCACGGTCCTTGTCGTCGTCCTGGTCGTCGGACTCGCGTGGGAATGCCTGTACCACCTCCTCCAGCAGTTCCGGTGGGAGAAGGATTGGCCTGCATTCTTTGGTTTTCTCACGGGCATCAACGAAGGAATCGTCGCCTGGCTCATCGTGCAGCACGTCGATTTGCCCGGGCATCCGCAGGTGAACGGGACCGCCTTCATTATCGACTTCACGACGGTGTGGATCGTCACATGGCTGTTTGTCAACGGACCGATGCGCGTGGTGTTCCTTCATTGGCGTTTTCGCGGTGGCCGAATCATTTGAGGAGTGAGTCTTGACGGCGCTCGACGAGCTCGCGTTGCAGGTGTTCCCCGGAACCGGCGTCGTCGGTCGGTTTCCGGACGCTTGTCTCGCGGTCATCCCGACGACCGCTCGGCACCGCTCGTTCGCCGAGGAGCTCCTCACCTTGATGGATGGTCGCGCCTCCGGATCAGGACATCGCCTCGTCGGTGATGTCGTCGCCGTCATCGCGAACGCCGAGGCCGATGACGTGCCGCCGCTGTGTGTGATCTGCGCGGCCGAGGAGAACGTCGTGCTGATCCTCTGCGGCGCCATTGAGGCCGTGCTGACCGTTCGCGCCGGCGTCGAGCGGTTGTCGGGATCGAGCAATCCGAGTTGGCTGGAGCGTGTGATCGAGGCCCCGATCGAGCAACTCGACGTCGCCGCCGATGGGACAGAGTTCCCCGAAGCCGCGCCGCAGCTCGACCTGCGGACCGGCCTCGTACCTGGTGGCGGATTCCGGTTGCGACCGGTGTCGGCGCGCATCGAAAACGCCGACGCGGTGAGCGACGACAAACTCGTCTCGGCAAGCAACGGCGGGTTCGATCAGCGCCACCGCCACTTCGACGCCTCCGTGCTGACGGAAGCCGAGATCGACGAGCCTCGATCTCCGCTGCCGGTGATCGGGAGCCCCGGTGTCGAGGTCGCGGAAACCGCCGTTACCGCGAACGTCGAGGCCGAGGAGGCGGAGGAGAGCCGGGCGGTCATCGTTACCGGCTACATCTGCTCTCGTGGCCACTTCAACGGGCCCGACGCGGCGTACTGCTCTGCCTGCGGCATCTCGATGGTCCACCTGACCCGGCGGCCGGTCAAGGACGTCCGGCCGGCGCTCGGGTACCTCGTGCTCGACGACGGCGCAACGTTCCTGCTCGATCGGGACTACGTCATCGGCCGAAATCCCGAAATGGATCCCGAGGTGCAGGCGCGGCGTG
>JALYLU010000819.1 GCA_030774075.1 Actinomycetota bacterium
GTTGCAGCCCGCCAGTCTTCGCGTCAAGGGTTTTGAGGCCGGTCGGCACGCCGGCTTGCGCCTCGTCCCCGCGCTCTTCGATCTGCGTGATGTACCGGTTCAGCGCGACCTCGAGCGACACGATGTCCCGATGGAGCGAAGCCTCGCTCACGGCGAACAGCAACCGTTGAGCGTCCTCGACCGCGCCGCGGGCGTTGCCCGGGAGTCGTGTGACGGGGTCGTGGTCGTGCTCCCCGCCGGCCGCGATTGGCAGGCGCCCTCCGGCGTGCGCGTCGCGATCGGCGGGGCGACCCGCTCGGCCTCGGTCCGGGCCGGGCTCGCGTGCGTGCCCGAGGACGTTGACGTCGTGGTCGTGCACGATGCCGCGCGTCCACTCGCGTCGCGTGCGCTCTTCGCCCGGGTCATCGGCGCGGTGCGCGCCGGCGCTGACGCCGCCGTGCCGGCGATGCCGGTGACCGACACGGTGAAACGGGTCCGCGATCATCACGTCGTCGAGACCGTGCCCCGCGACGACCTCGTCGCGGTGCAGACGCCACAAGCGTTTCGCCGTTCCGTCCTGCAGGCCGCGCATGCCGGGGGGCGCCTGCTCGACACCGACGACGCCGCGCTCGTCGAAGCTGCGGGAGGCAGCGTCGTGGTCGTCGAGGGTGAACCGCGCAACCTCAAGCTGACGCGGGTCGACGACCTCGAGCTCGCGCAGGCGTTGATCGAAGGCGCCCGCGCATGACGAGAAACCGGGTCGGTCTGGGTTTCGATGTTCATCCGTTCGGTGACGCGCCGCCGCTTGTGCTCGGCGGTGTCAGCATCGCGGACGCGCCCCGCCTCGCCGGTCACTCCGACGGCGACGCGGTTGCACACGCGGTCGCCGACGCCATTCTCGGGCCGGCGGGTCTTCCCGATCTCGGAACGTTGTTCCCGTCCACCGACGAGCAGTACCGCGACGCCGACTCGATGAGTCTCCTCGCGGAGGTGGCCCGGCGCATCGCACACGACGGCTTTTGGGTCGAGAACGTCGACGTCGTCGTCGCGGCGGAGACGCCGATGCTCGCTCCTCACATCGACGCGATGGTCGCGAACCTTGTTGGCGCGCTGGCGCCGCTGCGCGAGCCGATGGGCTTCGGGATCGGCGCAGCCGTGCGACCGAAGCGGGGCGAGGGTCTGGGCGCGATCGGGCGTTCGGAGGGAATCGCGGTCTGGGCGGTCGCCCTCCTCGCGCGCAGCTGACTGCGCCGCGGTCGTGGAGCTCGGCGTCGGGAATCTCGCGGGTTCGATGACGATCGCCGATTAGCCTCGGCCGATGCTGCGGCTCTACGACACCGCGAGGCGGGCGAAGGTCGACTTCGTGCCGAGCGTCGAAGGACGCGTGTCGATGTACGTCTGCGGCGCCACCCCGTACGACGTTCCGCATCTCGGTCACGGTCGCAAGGAGGTCGTGTTCGACACGATCCGCCGTTACCTCGTCTGGCGCGGATACGCGGTGAAGTTCGTGAGCAACGTCACCGACATCGAGGACAAGATCATCGCCCGGGCCCGGGAGGAGGGCACCACCGAGCCCGAGTTGGTCGAGCGGTTCGAGGCGACGTTTCGGAGCGCGTTCGACCGCTTGAACATCCTGCAGCCCGACGACGAGCCCCGAGCCACCGAATGGATCGAGGAGATGACGCGGCTGATCGCGCAGCTGTTCGCGAACGGTCATGCGTACGTCGTCGAGGGACAAGGCGTCTATTTCCAGGTCGACACGCTGCCCAGCTACGGCTCGCTCTCGCACCGCACGCTCGACGAGTTGCTCGAGAGCGCGGGAGCACGAGTCGACGTCGACGAGCGCAAGCGCGCGCCGGTCGACTTCGCGCTCTGGAAGACGGCGAAGCCGGGTGAGCCCGCCTGGGACTCGCCTTGGGGTCCCGGCCGTCCCGGGTGGCACATCGAATGCTCCGCGATGTCGTTGAAGCTGCTCGGCGACGGCTTCGACATCCATGGCGGCGGCAACGACCTCGTGTTCCCGCATCACGAGAACGAGATCGCTCAGGCCGTCGGCGCCGGCCATGAATTCGCGCGGTACTGGCT
>JALYLU010000820.1 GCA_030774075.1 Actinomycetota bacterium
CGTCTTGGTCAAGGACATCCTCGACGAGCTGCCCGACGCGTACGACCCCGCGACGTTCGACCGGAAATGCGAGATCGTCTTCAACCACATCTTCGCCAGCTACTTCGACGACGGGCGCAGCGTCTACGACGAGGATGCGCCGGTTGAACCAGAGCCCGCACCGATCGGTGGCGAGCCTGGAGCTGTCGCGACGCTCGACGTCTCGACGATCACCGAGCAGCTCCTCGAACACATCAAGACCGACCCCACGTTCGCTGAGCTGGTGGCAGAGAAGCTCAAGGGCAAGGACGCGTTCTTCGCAATATCGACTGACGAGCTCCTTGCCGGCAACGAGACCTACGAGGTCGAGTTCAAGTCGACCGCGCGGTGGAACCTTCACGAGTCGCGGAAAGACAAGCGCATGGAAGACGCGATCGTGAAGACGATCGCCGCGTTCCTCAACGCCGATGGCGGCACGCTCTTCATCGGGGTCGACGATGGTCGCACGCCGATCGGTCTCGCGTGGGACTGCGCGCTTGTGAAGCCACCCAACATCGACGGGCTGGTGAACTGGCTCACGACGCACCTCATCAACGCGCTGCGGCACCCCGCGGTCATGCGCACGCGCACGAGAATCGAGCCCGTCGCAGGCGTCGAGATCTGCCGGGTCGATATAGCGAAGTCGTCGGTACCGGTCACTGCAAAGATGAGCGACAAGGACGAGGTCTTCTGGGTGCGGATGAACAACAGCACCCACGCCTGGCCCGAAGAGGCCATCGACGAGTACGCCCGGGACCACTGGGGATAGGTTTACGGGGGTACGCTGTCGGCAGGTCAATGGGCTGGTGGGTGTCGCGCCCAAGGGTAAGGCGAGTCAAGGTCGTGCGGGCTCGCCTCGGCCACGCATCAGCGGCCGAGACCCTCGGCACCTCTGGCATCTCTGGCCGATTCCGATGACTGGACGCTCGAGGCCGTCGACGCGGCGACCCGCGATCGGTCCCGACCCACGTTTCCGCATGTGAGGATCGGTCGGGTGGTGGGGTCGGCCCCGTGCGCCGGATCCCATGGGCCGTTGCAACGCCACCGACGAATCAAGAGGTAACACCGATCCTAGGCGGCCGGAGCGGTTATTCGCGACGTTCCGCGGCGCACACTCTGCCGACCATCGGGTAGGGATCGACTGCTGGTCCACCACCGGGATGAACCTCGAAGTGCAGGTGCGACGGCCCACCCTGCGCATTGCCGGTGTCGCCGACGTACGCGATCACCTGGCCGACCGCGACGCGCTGGTTGACGATCACGACGTTCGCGCTGTTGTGTGCGTGGTAGTAGGTCGTGCCGGAGTCGCCGCGTAACCAGATGTCGATACCGCCGAGGCCGCGGGGCGTAGGGTCGGTCTGGAAGATGACACCGTTCTCGATCGCGACGATCGGCGTTCCGGACGCGGCAAACAGATCGTTGCCTTGGTGCTTCCGTCCGCCCGAGCGCGGATCGCCGAAGTCGTCACGGAACTTCACGGGTCCGGCAATGGGGCACGCCATACGGCCGACCATGGTCCCGAGTTCACTCGTTTGGGCGCCCATCCCGTACTCGGCCGCTTTCGCGAGCACCCAGCGCACGTAGTCGTCGCTGTGGTCGTACGAGAGGATCGCCTGCTCGAGATTGCCGATCGATGGTCGTCCTCCGCAGAGGTACGCGGCAGCGGAGTAAATCGAGTCCCATGCGTTCTGCGGTGACGGCGTCGCACCGGCTGGACGGTTCGGGGCGAGCCTCCCCCATCGCTTCCATGTCGAGGGGATGAACTGCATCGGCCCCATCGCGTGCGCCCAACCGTCGCTGAACGAAGCGTCCGGGATTCGGGCGTTGCCGTTCGTACCGTCGAGCGGCGGGCCGAGGATCGGCGGAGCAGCATCGCCGGTCGACGGGTCAACGCGTCCTTCGCCATGCCGGGACTCGTGAAAGCCGATCGCGGCGAGCACCTGCCATGGCAAGGCGTCGCACGTCGCCGCGGCTGAGACGTAGTCGGGCAACAGGTCGGCGGGGATCTCCTTCAGCGCAAGCGCGGACGGTTCAGGCCCAGCG
>JALYLU010000821.1 GCA_030774075.1 Actinomycetota bacterium
GACGGGCTCGGGCAATGCCGGCCTACTACGCTCCGTCGCGATGTCGACGTCGGCGAGCGTGCGCGCGAGACCTCCGGTGCGGGTCTCGAGAAGGCCGTTCTCGTCTCCGGCGCCATTGAATACCGAAGCGCCTCCACTGGTTTCGGTCGCCGGGATCGAGGTGACGCCGACCGACCGCAGTGCGTCCGACCAGATGTCGACCGCCCATCGTGCCGCCGTCGGCTCGAGGGCACGGTCGATTTGGAATCGAGCGGCTATCGAGGCGAGGTCGCCCGGGGTCGTCGCGCCCCGCAATGCCTCGGGCACGTGCTCTTCAACCGCGGCGATCAGTAGCGCCACCTCGCGGCGGTGGTTCGCGACGTCGCTTCCGAGAACGTCGCCCAACACCGCACGGCAGCGGTCGGGGCGATCGGCTACCTCTCGTCGCGCCACCAACGCCGCGTGAAGTGCATCCGCGATGCTGCCGTCCGCCATGGCGATCTCCCCGTTGATCGCGCCGGATCTTACGGCGGCATCGTGCTCGGCGCCACAGTCCCCGCGCGGAAAAACCGCTTCCAGACACCCTTCGGGGGCTGGATTTGTCGGGGCGCGAACGGTCAACCCGGTCGCTCGGACGTCGGCCCTCTATTACGCTCTCGGAGAGCGACGCGACGAAACGCCGCACTCGCCGACGGACGGGCCGACGGATCCTGCGGCACCGTTGATTCCCATGGCAGGTCGACATGATTCGACGGAGGAAGGGCGAGCCCGGCGCACCCGGCGGCGCGCGAACGCCGGGTGTCGCTCCGACCTCGGTCGACGAGTTCGCCGCGCCGCCCATCGGCGCGATGCGGCTCGGACGCACAACGAGCGCGCCGTTGGCGACGCCCGCCACCGGCGACGAGGTATACCTGGAGCGGACCGGGATGCCCGCCCGTGTCGGTCGCATGCTCGGCCAAGGTGGGCAGGGAGCGGTATTCGAGCTCGCAGCGGAAGGCCACAAGCCTCTCGCGTTGAAGTGGTACCACCCGCGGAGCGCGACGAGATCGCAGCGTGCGGCCCTCGTCGAGCTGATCGAGCGCGGCGCGCCGAGCGACCGATTCTTGTGGCCCGTCGACTTCGTGCGGCCCACCGCCGAGACCACGGGCTTGGGATATGCGATGCCGCTTCGCCCGCGGGAGTATGCCGGCCTGGTAGCGCTCGTGACCGGAAAGGTCGACGCCCCGTTTCGCACGCTCGCGACTGTCGGGCTCGAGTTGTCGCACGCGTTTCTCGTTCTCCACAACGAGGGCCTTTGCTATCGCGATATCAGCTTCGGGAACGTGTTCTTCGAGCCGGCCAGCGGCCGAGTGTTGGTATGCGACAACGACAACGTCGCGATCAATGGCACGACCAGCTCGGCGGTGCGCGGGACTGCGTACTTCATGGCCCCGGAAGTGATGCGCGGCGAGGCGGTCCCGAGCCGGAACACCGACCTCTGGTCGCTTGCGGTACTGCTGTTCTACATCTTGCTCGTGCACCATCCCCTCGAGGGTCGGCGTGCACTCGAACACGCGTGCTGGGACGACGCGGCGATGCGCGATCTCTTCGGCGAGCACCCTCTGTTCGTCTTCGACCCCGTTGATCATTCGAATGAACCGGTTCCCGACATGCACGACAACGCGCTCGTGTACTGGCGCCTATACCCACAATTCATCAGGGATTTGTTCACCGAGTCATTTACGGCCGGCATCGTTGATCCCGAAAAGCGTGTGGGCGAGAGCGTCTGGCGGGCTGCCATGGCTCGGTTGAGAGACACGATCGTCTATTGCTCGTCGTGCGGCCGGCAGAACATCGCCGAGGATTTGAACCATCCACCCGTCTGTTGGAGATGCGGCGCCACAGTGGCTCTTCCGGCCTTCTTGCGGTTCGGCCGCAACCTCGTGGCACTCAATCACGACACGAAGGTGTTCGGCCACCATGTTCATCGCGACTATGACTTCACGGCGCCGCTCGCCGAGGTCGCTCGGTCGCCCCACGACGAGTCACTCTGGGGGCTGCGTAACCTCGGGCCGCTGACGTGGCAGGTGGCCACCAGC
>JALYLU010000822.1 GCA_030774075.1 Actinomycetota bacterium
CCTGCGCGGCGAGACCCGGCGGATCGGCACGCTGCACGCGCTCCTGAACACGGCCGGTCTGATGCTCAACATCAGCTCGCTCGCGCTCAGAGCCGGCGGTAACCGCACGGCCGGCAGGCTCACCTCCACGACGGCGTTACTCGCAAGCTCGCTTGCAGCTCACATCGGCGGTGAACTGAGCTTCGGACAAGGGGTCAGGGTGAATCGGACCGCCTGGGAGACAGCTCCGGACGACTTCACGGCGGTCGCCGACACCGCGGACGTCGACCAGAGCTTGCACCGGGTCGCGCTGGAAGATGCGCCCGTCCTCCTCACCCGCGCGGCGAACGGGAGGCTCTGCGCGATCGCCGCAACCTGCTCGCACTTCGGCGGCCCACTCGACGAAGGCCGGCGCGAGGGCGACACAGTTATCTGCCCCTGGCACGCCTCCCGCTTCGACCTCTGCACCGGCGAGGTCATCGACGGCCCTGCCGTCTTCGCGCAGCCTCGCTACGAAGCACGAGAACACGAAGGCAAGATCGAACTCAGACGCAACTCGAACGGCTAACGGACCGCCTCTAACTACCTCGCTCGCCGAGCACTCGAGCATCGCATGTCAGGTCGATTTCTTGATGAAGCTCATGCTGCCGCTCACCTCCAGTACACACCATCTAACCTCGTCGAGCGACTCGATCCCGCTTGCACGTGCCTCTTCGGCGATGTCGTCCAGGTTCAAGCGTTCGGCGTGGAGGTTCTTTGTGATCGGCTTCCCGTCCTGGAGGAGAATGAGCGGCTGGCCTTCGATCAGCGTCTGTGCACGGCGTGACTTGAAGGTCAGGACCGACATCGCGACCGTGAGCATCGCGAAGGTCGAGACGGCGAGGAACACGCCGGTGACCGAATAGTCGGATTGCGTGACACCGTTCTGGATCATGTCGCCCATGACGACGAGCAAGATGAGGTCGGAGGGGGCAAGAGTCGAGAGTTCGCGGCGGCCGATGATGCGAAGCATGAAAACGATGAAGACATACGCGGCGACCGCGCGGAGGACGATGTCCATATGCGTCTACGGGAAGATCGTGATCGTGCGGTCGAGATGGGCGATCAGGTCGCCTGCGTCGTAAAGCCAGACGCCCTGACGATGGCGACCGATGTTCGTCGGGTCGATCTGGAGCGAGAGCCAGAACGTCAAATGCCGGCCGGCTCCGATGTGGCCGAAGCCGAAACTCAGCTTGCCGTCCCTCGATCCCTGCGTTAGCGGCTGGGGCGCAAGCCCGTTCACGGTGTAGCCGTCGGCCCAGCCAGGATCGAGAACCAGCGTCGTCTTTCTCAAATCCCGAATAGCATCAATCCGAAAACGCGCCGCGTAAATGAGGCCGCTTCGTCCGTGTGTCGGTGCGTAGACGGCGAGCTTTGCCTCCGGCCCGGCCGCCACAGAGCTGATCGGGCGCTGGCCGAACAGGTTCAAGAGCGCAGCAACAATCAGCGCCGCCGGGACACAGAGCAACAAGCGCCGAACCCAGACCGACTGCCACCAGCGACTACGATCACGGTGCGCGAGCGTAAGCGTCTGCGGAGCGCCCGTCACCCCACGACATTCGCGTCCGGGCCTACAACCCCTACCGGGACCCGACAGGCTCTACGGCCACGCCTGACCGAGGCAACCTCTGAGACAGCGCCGCCAGAAGCGGGCCGGCCGGCGCGGCCTGCCCGGCTCGGTAGCGCCGGCGGTAGCCGATCGGGCCGACCTCGCGTCGATCTTCGCGTCGATGCACGATCATGGCCTTCTTGTTCATAGCAGCAAGGGAGGAGGCCAGCGGGGCGGTCGAACTCATCGCCGGCAGGTCGAGTGCTTTCGCCCCCGAGGGCAACTTCCGTGACAGTGAGATCTGGGACTTGCGGGAGCAGTTCGAGGCGTTCGGGAACGCCTCATGCCGGTGCTGGCCGATGTTGGGATCACGCTTGGGGACGAGCCGGAAATGCTCGAGATCCACAACCTGTCGCAGCGCTCGCAGCGAAGACGGCAACAGCGGCGACGAGGGCCGCCGTTCCACGCACTATCCATCCCTTTC
>JALYLU010000823.1 GCA_030774075.1 Actinomycetota bacterium
AACCGCGGGTGCTGGGCCTATTCGAGCGGTTCGGTGGTTTCGTCGGTCGTGCGTTTGGGGTCGCGTGCCTGGGCGAGGTGTCGGGCGAACAGGTTGGGGCGTTCGTGCGCGCGTCGACTGGCGCAGGTCAGCTGCCGAGTATCGCGACGATGCGGCTCCGCCGTTCCGCGCTTCGGCTGCTGTTCCGGACTGCACGCGAGCTGGGACTCGCGGAGCGCGACCCGACGCTGGACTTGGTGTTGCCGCCGCGGATGAACGAGTCGGCACGGCCGCTGACCGACGAGGAAATCGACAGCTGCCGTCGCATCTGTCTGCACGACCTCGCGAGTACGCGTCTGTCGGTGGCGTGGGCGCTAGGAGAAGCAACGGCGCGCACTGCGGAGATCCCACACGTCACCGTCGGCGATGTAGATCTCGCGAGCGGGCGGGTGTGGCTGCGCGGTTCGGCCAAGACCGAGTCACGCTGGGGAGCGTTGACCGAGTGGGGAGCCAGCCAAGTCGCCCGACATGTCCGCGGACTCGGCAACGTCGCGCGTGACCCAGCGCTCGCGTATGGCGGGTCCGGGAATCTCGAGAGTCGCCGATCGTTCTCCTGTCAGGCAATACGCGAGACACTGCAGCGCGCCGGCCTGACCAACGACCCGTATGTCCGGCCGGCTTCGCTGACCGCCTGGGCGGGTGTAGGCGTGATGCGCACGACACGACGCATCGAAGCGGTCGCCACGGCGCTCGGGGTCCGGAGCCTCGACACCGCCGCGCGCATCATCGGATGGGACTGGACCACCAACCCGACCGCAAGCCGCGATGGGTAACGACCGGCCCGTCGCCGCGCTGGAACGCCTCGAAGCGATCCTCGACAACCGGGCGATCTACGCGCTTGCCGCGCTCGTTCTCGACACGGACCGCACCCGCGGCGGCCGCCGGCGCCACTACCCGACCTACGCGTGGCTCCTGTTCGAAGCGCTCCTCAGCGTTTACGGCAGTGCCCGTCAAGTCGAAGCCGAACTCTCTCACCCGCTCGTCTGGGACTTCTGCCGGGAGAAGATCCGCGACCGGTTCCCCGCCGACCCCGCACAATGGCTGCCCGAACAGCCGATCCGTCGCCACCATTACCAGTACGGCCGCAACCGCTACCTCACCGAACCCACGATCCTCGATCAGCTCGCGGCGCTGCACCGCCAGATCGCCGCCGTACAGGCCCGCGAACTCGGACTCCTCGACCCGAACGGTCCCGGGTCGTGGACCCATCCCGACCTCTCGCGCATGCTCCACGCCGACGGCAAAGTCATCACCCCACTCTTCAAAGCAAAGCGTGGCGACACCCGCGTCGACCGGACGACCGGCGAGATCCGGCCCGCCCGGTTCGAAGCCGACGCGGCGTTGCACTTCCAAGGGGATGGCGAGACCGCGTGGGGTACCAAGTTCGTGCTCGTCGCCGCACGCAACACCGACGTGCACGGCCGCATCATCCTCGACATCGCCTGGGTCCCAAACCATGGCGGCGAAGCAAAAACCGCGATCGAATGCTTCACGCGCCTCGCGCCACTCGTACCCGGAGCCCAAGGCATCATCTACGACACCGCGCTACGGGGCGTGCATCACCAGACGCTGCTGCGCGACCTCGGCCTGCTCCCCGTGAACCGCGTCACCGCCGCCAAAGCCGGCGTCAACCAGCCGCGCCGCGATGACGGACGCCGCGAAGAGAAGAGCACTCGCATCGAAACCAAGACCATCACGCTGCCCGACCGGACCACTCGAACCGTCGAGCTGTACGCGCGGGGCGGCGGCGTCGGGATCGGTGAACTCACCGAACGCGGCGACGTCCATTACAGCGAACTCACCCGCGTGCGTACCCACCGCACCCGAGACCAGTCCGGAAAATACCGTTGGTACAACGACTACCAACTCCCCCACCACTACGGCAACGGACTCATCACCGTCCGACTCCACAACACCCCCCAAGACGCCGCGCGGAAACTGAACCGGACCGAAAACGTCCGGCCCATCCCACCTACCGACCCCGACTTCGCGCGCCTGTACCC
>JALYLU010000824.1 GCA_030774075.1 Actinomycetota bacterium
ACGAACAGGTGTCTACTCCCCACTTGCTCAGACGGCCACCGACCGCCCGGTTCACAGCACTGCGGTTTGTCGATACCGATCTGCCGATATCGCGCACGTTGCTGATGCGCCGGAAGCGTCGTCGTCGGGCCCGGAGGCGCCGATCGCCACGATCGCGAACGTCACGGTGCCGGCGTTCCGGGATACCCCCTACGCGAGATTCGGGGATAGGTGTTCTGGGACGCTGCAACCTTGATGATCTGTTCGGCTCGGCGCGTGCAGGGCTGATCTTGCGGGAGAGGGGCGGCCGCTGAGTCAGCGGTGGGGTCTGACGGTGGTCACTGGCCCGACGTGCGCTCGAGATGCGCGGCGCTCATCGTCCGCAACGGCTGCCCAACACGCCGCTTGCGGCCAAGATGCGTGCCGCTCACGACGGATCGACACGACGGGAACCAGATGACCACGGTGATGATCTTCCATGAGGTCGACGATGTCGACCATTGGCTTCGCTCACCGAAACGGCAAGAGTTCTTCGGCCCCCTCGGGATGACGGTTCGTACGTTCGTCGATCCGGACAAGACGAATCGAGTCGGACTGATCGTCACGGTTCCCGACCTGGACACGCTACGAACCGCACTGGCGACCGAAGCCGCAGCCGACGCCATGAAGTTCGACGGTGTTCGTCCCGAGACCATCGTGATGCTCATCGAGTCGTAACGCTCGCGCAAGGTTGGAGAACAGGAACCAAGGGAGAACCATGCCGGACGTGTCGGGAATCCACCAAGTGTCCGTCACCGTGACCGACATCGAGCGCAGTGTCCCGTGGTACAGCGAGCTGCTCGGGTTGACCAAACTGATGGAGGAAGCACACCCCGACGGCACCGGCTACGCGGTCGTGCTCGGCAAGCCCGACTGGTCGATGTGCGTTGGGCTCCACACGCACCCGACCAACAAGAACGAGCGGTTCTCGGAGTCCAGGACCGGACTCGACCACGTCGGCTTCATGGTGTCAGGTCGCGCCGAGTTGGACGCCTGGGAGTCGCGGCTCACCGAGCTGGGGGTGGAGCACTCTCCGATCAACGACCAGGGCGGCTACGCAGTACTCGTGTTCCGAGACCCCGACAACATTCAGCTCGAGTTCATGTCAATGGGCTGACACCGGGCCACAACTTCAGCCGATCGCGAACGTCGCGGTGTCGGCGTCTGTGGCAGTGGGCGGGCGGGATTATGGGACGCTTGATGTGGGACACCTCCACGCGCGTTCTATGCGGCCCGAGTTCTCGCAATATCACGCCAGAGCGAGCAATCGGCGTGCGTGGTCGGGTCGACTTCAGCGACCACGCACGACGGTCCGGCGGAAAACGACCCGCACGTTATGGCGTGTCCCTGATCGGCACTCGAAGTGCAGGGTAGTTACGAGCCGCACGAGGGCTGGGATGAGCGACGAGTCGCGGACCTCGGGGCTTGAGCAGGGGGCCGAGATTGGCAAGGATCGGTCGCTCGGCGAGACTTCGCACCCAGATGACCACCTTCGACCCGCTTGCCGTCTCGAACCTGGTTGCGCCGTACTTTGACGGGCCGCCAGCGCTTCAACTCGTTCAAGAGTCCGGCTGTCACGCGGTGTTCGAGGGTGGCAGCGCGATTGTGAAAGTCGGAGTACGCGACGACCTGCGGGCCGAGGCGTGGGCGATGGACCGTGCCAGCGCCGCAGGCGTTCCCGCATCGAGGGTCATCGCCATCGATGCCGACGGACCGGTGCCCTATCTCATCGTCGAGCGCTCGCGCGGCGTGCCGCTGTGGCATTCGACCCTCACTCGGGCGAAGGCCGAACACGCCGCCCGTGACGCGGGCGCCTACCTGCGTAAGTTGCATCAGATTCGTCTCGACGGCTTCGGCTACTTGGACCGCGACCACCTCGCTGCCACGGGAGAACTGCGCGGCCGGCGCGCAACGTTGGACGACGACATTCACGCTGAGCTTGAGTGGGGTCTCTCGTATCTCGAAGCACACGACGCGCTCGACAGGGATGTGATCGCGACGCTCCGATCCATGTACACC
>JALYLU010000825.1 GCA_030774075.1 Actinomycetota bacterium
GCTCACGCCGGGAGCCGTTACGTCTGGCTTCAACTGCAGGGAATAGGGCGTCGGTCCGATCGACGAGAAGCCCGCGATGATGTCTGGCGCGGCGCCACGTCCCGTCGTCGCCGCGGCCGCGGTGATCGCCAGCGGCGCGCTGCCGGGTGAGCTGATCGAGCCCTTGCCGTTCTCACCGTCGTTACCGGCCGCGATGCACGGGACGACGCCCGCCTGCGCCGCGCCGTCGATCGCCCGCACAACGATGTCCCGCGCAGCGTCGATCTCGGGCTCGCCGATCGAGAGATTGATCACGTTCATGCCGTCGGCGACCGCTTGCTCGATCGCCTTTGCGATCTCGGGCGCGTTCCCATCGAGCCCGAAGCCCGGCGTGGGGATCGTCAGGGCCTTGTAGTTCCCGATGTATGCCTTCGGTGCGATTCCGGAGACCGTTGGCTGGCCGGGGTACGCGGTCGCCTTCGTGCCGTTGTCGCCGGCCGCGATGCCGGCAACGTGAGTTCCGTGCTCCGAGTTTTCGGGATCGAACGGCAGGCTCGCGTACTTCCATTTTGGCGACGGCGGCGCGAAGGCCCGCGCGACGATCACCTTCGCGGTCGTGAACGCTGCATCGCCCTTCGGGTAACCAGCCGGCATCGTGAAGCCGGCGGGGGAGAGGAACGGATGCGTCTGGTCGACGCCCTCGTCGATGATCCCGATCTTGACCCCCTGGCCTGCGGTCGGGAGGGCCGGGGCCGGGCCCCAGAGAAACGGAGCACCGATCAATTGCGGCGTCCGATCGAGGCTCGCGTGGTAGGTCGCGCTCGGCCAGACCTTCGAGATGCCGGCCATGTGCTCGAGCGTGCCGACCGAGTCTCGCGGCACGACCACGGCGAGGCCGTCGATTGTGATGCCGTAGCGCCAGTGGACGTAGGCGCCGGGGATCGCGCGACGGATCCGCGCGGCGACGGCGCTCTGCCGGCGGTCGAGGAGTTGGAGATAGCTGATGGAAGAGGGTGAGTCGAGCAGCAGGCGGCCGCGGCGCATGGTCAGGCCTGCGAGCGCGCGGTCGTTAGTCGCTGCGTCCGCGAGTGCGGGCGCCTGGAGAGTGACGACGACCTCGACCGATCCGCGCCCGCGCGCAGCAGCGGGCGCAGCAACGACGAGAGCCGAAAGAAACACGAACAAAAGGAGACCCCGCTTCAGACAGGCAATCGTACCTGGAGGTCAATTCAACGAAACACCTCGCGAGAGGATGCGGATGAGAGGACTTGAACCTCCACGGGCTTGCGCCCACACGGCCCTGAACCGTGCGCGTCTACCAATTCCGCCACATCCGCGCGGACAGGCATCTTAGCCTGCGTCTCTGGCTAATCCGGGAGGGCTTCGAGCACCTGCTCGGCATGCGTGTCGGGCTTCACGCGGCGCATCACCTTCGCCACTCGGCCTTCGCTGTCGATGAGGAACGTCGAGCGCTCGACGCCCATGTAGGTCTTGCCGAAGTTCTTCTTCTCGACCCACGTCCCGTACTTCTCCGCGACTTCGTGCTCCGGATCGGCCAGGAGTGTGAACGGCAGCCCGTACTTCTCCTTGAACTTCACGTGCGAGGTCTCGCTGTCGGGACTGACGCCCAGGACGACTGCGCCGCGCTCCGCGAATTCGTCGTAGGAATCGCGGATCGCGCAGGCCTGCGCGGTACAGCCCGGCGTGTCGTCCCGGGGATAGAAGTAGAGAACGACCGGCTTCCCGCGCAGGCCGGAGAGCTTGACCTTCTCGCCGGCATCGCTGGTCAACTCGAAATCGGGTGCCGGGTTGCCTTCCTCGACCATCTTGTCTCCTCTGTAGGTTCCGCTCGTTGCTAACGACGCACCGCATGCTCGCATTCGCCGTCCTCGTCGTAACGTGGGGTGGCGCACTCTGGGGCCTGTGGGCCTACCGCCGCGGCAGCGCCGGTTTTGCGGTCGGGCAAGCGCTCGCGCTCGCGCAGACGGTGCTGATCGCTCAGGTGGGGCTCGGGCTCCTACTCCTCTCGAGGCACTACCGCGCGGCGGACCGGCT
>JALYLU010000826.1:0-349 GCA_030774075.1 Actinomycetota bacterium
GGGCGGATCTCTTCGTTCAAGTATCTCGATTACTACGAAGCTCTCTCGACGATGCGCGGAGCGATATCGGGCAAAGGCAGGGCGATTGCGTTCGACATCGATCCGTTTGGGAAACGTCGAGTGCTTGATTCCCTTCCGTGAGCTCACCTAACCTGAATACCCACTCATTGACATCCATGATCGCTATTCTGAGCCGCCACGTACTCCGACTCAGGCGACTCATAGTCGCAGCCTTCGTGGTGACCACATTTGTCACCATCGACCAGGCGCATGCTCAAGAGGCGCCCGAGGCGGTGAGCGTGAGCCTCGGGATCGATACTACGATCACGGAGGTTGGAGATGTCGTTCG
>JALYLU010000826.1:359-2030 GCA_030774075.1 Actinomycetota bacterium
TCGCGGACTCTGGAGCACGGCGACAGATTTCGACCGCCGCGTTGGCGACCTGACAACCGAGGCGTACCAGGGTTTTCCGGCCACAATCGTAAGTGTCGCGTCCGACGGACCTGGCGACAGCGTTTACGTCGTCAGGGTTCTGTATGCGGGCGCGGATAGCACCCGTCAGCGCATCTCGCCTCTTGCCTTGCAGCGGCTCTATGCGGTTCGCGAGTCGGGGGCGCCATCTGGTTTCAGATTGTCAGGCGCGCTGCCGCGGTTGACTGGCTGGTGGGAGCGGCACACCAAGGGACGAGTGACATTCTGGTATGCGCCGGGACAGCATCCCAATCCTGCGAAGATTTCTCACGCGTCGATCTTCGTCGACTCCGTGACGACTCTCTTCCAGGTGCCGCCACCGGAGCACCTCGACATGTACCTTGGGAGGTCGCTGGAAGAAGTACAGCGGGCCATTGGCCTTGATTTCTTCCCTGCGGCATCCGCCGACCGGGGTCGGGGCGGACGAGCTCTTTCCAGCGGAATAGTGCTAGTGGGCAATCCCGCACTCGGCGAAGCCTACCTACACGAGCTAGCTCACACGATCCTCGGTCCGACGTTCCCCATCCGGAATCGCCTCTTTAACGAAGGCGTAGCAACGTGGCTCGGTGGCTCGCGCGGTCGCACACCTCAGGAGACGTATACGCGTCTCCGTCAGATTCAGGCCGCGCGTCCCGCGCTCATGGTCGCGCAAGTCCTCAACAACGACATTCCGGACGCGACAGCCGAGGAAATGACAGACGCCTTCAACGCGACGGGAGCGCTTGTCGTCGACGCAGTGTACCGGCGTGCAGGTATCACTGGACTTCATGCGCTCGCGCAGTTGACCAACGACCCGAAGGTTCTATTGGCCGCTTTGCCGGCACAACTGGGAATTACCGGTTCGGATCAAAGTGCGCTCGATCGTTGGTGGCGTACTCAGGCGGCGCGAATTTCCCGCGCTCGCTAGCCGTATCCGATAACAGATGCCGCTCATTCAGATTCTCGTACTATTGCAAGCCGCCGCCGCTTCGACGACAGCTGCGATCCGCATCAATCAGCTCGGATACCTTCCTGACGCACCCAAAGTGGCGGTCTTCTGTTCGCTCGCACCGATCGAGCTTCGCGACTTCGTCGTGAGTGACACTGCCGGCAAAAAGATTCTCCAGCGGCCAGCGACGCTCACGAAGCCGTTCGGCCCGTGCGTCGTCAACTATCGCCTCGATTTTTCATCGATCAGAAAGTCTGGTGGCTACCACGTGTCAGCCGGCGGAATCACTTCACCCACAGTTCGAATTCGGGCGAACGCCTACGCCGGTGCAGCCGATACGCTGCTCTACTACATGCGAGAGCAGCGCTCAGGATTCAATCCGCTGTTCAAAACCGTTGTCCACACACGCGACGGTATCGTCGTCGACGACTCCGCTCGCGCTGGCAAGTTCGTTCCAGTGACCGGCGGCTGGGCCGATGCATCGGACTACCTCCAATACGTCATGACGTCCGCGAACGCGACATTCGTGATGCTGATGGCGTACCGCGACCATCCCGCGTCGTTTGCGGACCGCTTCGATTCGCGCGGTCTCGCCGAAAGCAACGACATTCCGGACGTGCTCGACGAGGCGCGCCACGGCCTCGAGTGGCTGGTGAGCATGTTTC
>JALYLU010000827.1 GCA_030774075.1 Actinomycetota bacterium
ACACACGACCATGCCGGCACCGCAGCGCGCGGCCGCGTGGCCCGCCAGCAACGGAGCGCCCGCCATTCCCGTCGATCCACCGACGACCAGGGCGCCCGCCGACCACTTGTGTCCGTCGGGCGCGCGTCTCGGCAGGTGGAGATCGGAGACCTCGAGCACGTGCAACTGCGGCGACCCGGTGCCGATCCCGGCGAGGTGGATACCGATGTCGGCGACGTGCACGCGCCCGGCGTGGCCGCGGCCCGGCTCGAAGAGCAACCCCGGCTTGAGCGCGGCGAAGCACACCGTCTCGTGCGCGCGTACGGCGCCGCCGCGCACCTCACCCGTGGCGCCGTCGACTCCCGACGGGATGTCGATCGCCAGCGTCGGGATCCCGGCCTCGGCGAGCGCGGCGGCGACGATGGCCGCGTCACCTTCGAGCGCACCCCGAAAGCCCGTACCGAACATCCCGTCGATCGCGAGGTCGGCTCGGCCCAGCGCGCGGCGCAAGACCGGCGAAGCCACGCCCTCGGCGAGCACGAGCTCGTCGACACCGATACCTCGCGTCCGCAGGTGACGCGCCGCGACGACGCCGTCGGCACCGTTGTTGCCCCGGCCGCACACCACGATGACGCGACGTCCGTACGTGCCGCCGAGCATGCGCAACGCGTGGCGCGCAACCGCGCCCCCGGCTCGCTCGACAAGAACTTCCTCCGGTGTGCCCGCGGAGATCGTGCGGCGATCGGCCTCGCCCATCTCCGCGGGAGTGACGACGGGCCGCACGTCGGGTTCAGGCTCTCCAGGAATCGGCGAGCAGTACGACCGGTTCGGTGAGGAGGTCGACGAAGTCGATCGTGGCGAGGACGTCGTCGCGCATCACCGGCTCCGTCTCCGTCACCTGGTCGGCGATCGCCTGGTAACGATCGCGGTAGCCCTCGAGCACCCGTCGTGCGACGTCGCCCGACAATCGATCGTGGAACCGAACGTGCAACAACGTGAGCCCGGTCGTCTGGTTGCCTTTCACCTCGGGCACGAAGATCATCGTCCGGCCGTCGGCCCGTCCGCGCACGACGGTGACCTCGCGCTCGGACGCCGCCCGGTGCTTGCTGCCGCGGAGCATCGGGTTGGTCTCCGTGCGTGACGGGATGTCGCGCGCGATGCCGCCGCGATCGACGACGTTGATCGTCTCGCCTTCGATGTTGTAGCGCGTCCAGCCCGACACGCTCTCGATCGAGGCATCGAGCGCGACGAGCGTCCGCAGCGCGCGGTAGGTGAGGCTGTCTCGCGGCGCACCGGCCGCGAGGACTTCCTTGACGATTGGCACGAGCAGCAGCGTTTCGTCGGAGCGCGAGATGCCGACGGTCACAGTCTTGGCCTGATGCTTGATCGCGTCGATCGGACGGGTCAGCTCGTCGATCGCTTTCGTGAGCGCGGCGTTCAGGTCTTCGACCACCGTGCTCGGCGTTCCCACCTTGCCGAACTCGATCTGGTACGTGTCCAGGTGCTGGAGACCGGACGCATAGCGCAGCACCGACGCGACGCGGACGGCGGTGGCAGCCTCGAGGCTCCCGTCGTAGTTGCGCGTCCGCAGTTCGTCGAAGAACCGCGCGGCATGCGGTTCGAGCGCGGTTGCGAGCGCGCCGAGAGGATCTTCGCCGCTGCCCGAGGCCGCGAACGCGGTCTCGATGCAACCGCGCGCCTCGCGCAGTGGTCGTGCAGACGCGTCGATGGCAAGCGCGGCCTCGTATCCGAAGAGGTGCCCGGCCATCGTGCAGAGGACGAACGCGAGATCGGGGTGCACCACGGGAACCGAGATCGTGTCGACCGCGGCCGAGAAGCGGTCTTCGCCGTCGTCGACGATTGCGATCGGGGCCGCCTTGTGCGCCCGGTAGATCGCGATCTCCTTGGCGACGTCGTCGGCGTTGGAACCTCGCAAACCGGCCGCACACACAAGGATCATCGGCTCGGCCGAGAGATCGATGTGCTTCTTGTCCTCGGTGACGTCACAAGCGATCGACTTGTAGCACAGCTCCGAGA
>JALYLU010000828.1 GCA_030774075.1 Actinomycetota bacterium
CGTCCCGACACGGCCCCCAACGTCCTCGCGCCGCTCCCCGACCGCGACAAGCACGACAAGAGCACCGTGAACGCGCTCCCACACACGCCGGACACGACTCGACAGATCCCGTGAACAATCGGGGTTAGTCGGGTTCTTGCAGCAGCATCCCGACAAGGCAGCCGCCTGGGCCGGGGTCCTCGGCATCACGACCAGCAAGATCGCCAACTACGTCGCGACGCTCACGCCGGTGTTGTTGACCAACGACACGCTCGTCACCAATCACGGCTACCGCAACGGTCACGCCACGACTTTGCGGTCGGTGTTGCAGGCGGGCACCGCGGTCATGGTCGACGCAACCGGCACCCCGCGCGTGAAATGCAACTGCGGCAACCCGCTCACTCCCGGGGATCCCACCGTCACGACCGCCCGTCTACGTGGAACCGGCTGGCCGGGTTATACGCCCACCCAGGTCAGCGTCGTCAACGCCGGGCCCGTCACCCGATCGTTCATCCTCGTCAACATCACGACCGGCGCCACGTACACGCAACCCACCGGCGGCGGTGCCGGCGAGTGGGTCGCGGCCAGTACTTCCGCTCAGCAGTCGCAGACGACGATCTCGACGAGCTCCGACGGTACGACGTGGAAGACGTTGACGACGCTGACCGGACGCGTGCGCGGCCTGGCGTGGGGAAACGGCAAGTGGCTCGCGCTCCGCACGAGCCAGGGAAACGCCAGCGGGAGCGCGGTGCTCGAGAGCACCGATCTGAAGACGTGGAAACAGGTTGCGACTAAGCCCGACAACCTGGAGGACATCGTCTACGGCAACGGACGCTGGATCGCCGTTGGACGCGTCGCGGTGCACACCGGCACGATCGACGACGAGTTCCCGCCGGCGGCCGTGTACGCGAGTAGCAATGGCGAGACGCTAACGCGCGTTGCGTCGCTCGACCACGCGCCACCCTTCACATCGGTCGCGTACGGCGACGGCAAGTGGATCGCGGTCGGCAACGGGATACATCAGGGGGGAGAGCCCTCATTCGCCTATCGAAGCACGGAAGGCACGACCTGGACGCGCGAGACCGACACCGGCCTCAGCACTTCAGAGGCTCAAGGTGAGCTGGCTTTTGGCGCGGCTCGCTGGATGGTAGGCGGGCTCGACGTCTCCGCGAGCGGCGGCTACGGCGGTGCACAGAGCGGCATCATCAACACGAGCACCGACGCGACGAACTGGTCGTCGGGCTCGGGCGCGCACTTTGCCGGTAACACGATCCGCGGCGTCGCCTACGGCAACGGGCAATGGCTCGCGGTCAGTGCGAACGGGGACATGTTCGCGAGTTCGGATGGCGCGACATGGTCGAAGCGCGGTCACGTAGCAGCGGAAGGTTGGGACCTCGCGTTCGGCGGCGGGCCTTCGACGGGTGGAGCCGCGGCGCCACCGGCATCGACGACGCCGACGGCTGCAGCGACCACGACAACTCCAACTGCCTCGAGCCTCAGGGGCATCCACTGGAAGAACTACACGTACAAGGACCTCGCGTGCGGAACCGACAAGCTAGTGAAGTTCACCAACGGTGCGTGGGTGCCGCCGTCGAACGGCCCGGCGACTTGCTACGGGATGTCGTTCGTCTCGGTCGACTTCGCCGACGTCACCGGCGACGGCGTTCCCGACGCGATCGTCAACCTGCAGGGACACGCGTCAGGCGTCATCGAAGGGGAGAGCTCGTGGACGACCGTGTTCACAGCGAGCCCGAGCGGTCCCGTGAACCACGGGTACCTCTACGGCGTCTCGTTCCCTCCGTACTCGCCGGGGATCACGACGTGGACGCCGCACCTCGTAGGCAGTGATCCCAACTGTTGTCCGAGCCAATTCCAGAAGGACGCCTACACCTACTCGAACGGGAAGTTCACCAAGTCGGGAACGACGTACGTCCCCGCGAACCAGTTGCCGAAGCGATAATCGAGGGCGGGCACGGGTCGATGAGTGACAGGAGTACCAGCGGTTTCTGCGTCAACTGCGGCGCAGTCATGGT
>JALYLU010000829.1 GCA_030774075.1 Actinomycetota bacterium
GTCGATGCCGACGCTGCGCTTGTCGAGGTTGTTGCGCAGGTACGTCGCGCCGACCGCGCGGCCGTCGGGGTCGAGCATCGCCGGCGTCGACGCGCGACCCGACTCGCCGTGCACAGGGTGCTCGACCTTCACCACGTCGGCGCCGAGGCGGGCGAGAAGCTGTGTGGCGTACGGCAGCGCCTGCATCTGCTCCGCCGCGAGCACGCGCACACCGTCGAGCGGCTTGCCGTAGTGCTGCGCGCCCTCGTTCGCCACGTCTCCGAGCCGCATCTCGTCACATTACGGCGGGGTGGTGGTTCCCGACTCGACGGCGAGGCAGAACTCGTTGCGCTCGGTGGCCGCTCGCCTCAGCGAGGGAGCTCGATGGGCTCGACGATCTTGGCGAGGAGGTCGCGCAGTGTGCGCTGGTCGGCGGTGCTGAGCGATTCGACCGGGGGCGCACCGTCGAGCATCCGTGCCCAAAGCTTGGTTTGGAAGGTGCGGCCTCTTGCGGTGAGCACGATGCGCCGGATCCGCCGGTCGGCGGGATCGACTTGGCGCTCGACGAGTCCGCGCTCCTCGAGCCGATCCACGATGTCGGTCACCGATGACGCATCGAACGCCAGGCAGCCCGCAAGCTCGCGCTGCGAGCGTGGGGCGCCGAGGTTGCGCAGCGCGTCGGCCTGCGACGGCGTCACCTCGAACTCGGTGAACACCTGGTGAGCGTGATCTTTCATCGCGTGGGTGAACCCGAGCACGTGCGCGATCACGTCGCGTGCGAGATCGGAGTCGGTCGCGGCTGTCATCTGGTGCTTCACCACGTGAAAAGGCTACGACAGAAAAAGATGGTTGACAAGCCCAATGGTTGGGTCATAGGTTGGTTGGGTCAACCCGCTTTCCCCCCAACGGGTCGACCCCAAGGATCACGATGTTCCGAGCCCTCGCACGCGTCTCGTACCGCAACCGTCGGCGTGTCGTCGGGTTGTGGTTACTGGCCTTCGTCGGTTTGGGCTTCCTCGGCGCGCAACTCGGCGGTGCGTACTCCCAGAGCTTCTCCCTTCCGGGTACGGAATCGCAGCGCGCGGCCGATGTGCTCAGCGCGCGCTTTCCCGCCCGCGCCGGTGACTCCGGGCAAATCGTCTTCGCGGCCCGAGGCGGCGTGCGTTCGGCAACGGTGCAGTCGCGCCTACAGCAGCTTCTCACCGACGTGTCGCGCGTCCCGGAGGTTGCAAGCGTCGCGAGCCCGTATGCAAAGAGCGGCGCGAGCCAGATCGCCCGCGACGGAAGCGTCGCGTACGCGACGGTGCAGTTCGACCGGCACGAGTCCGACATCGCGACCTCGACCAAGGATGCGATTCGTACGCTCGTCGACCGCGCGAACGCCGGTGGAGCCGGGGTGCGGGTCGAACTTGGTGGGCGTGTCTTCCAGCAGATGGGAAGTCTCGGTCCCGCGGAGCTCATCGGCATCGTCGCCGCGATCGTCATCCTGCTGATCGCCTTCGGATCCGTGCTCGCGATGGGACTCCCCATCATGGTCGCCCTGTTCGGCGTCGGCATCGGCGCCGCCTTCGTCGAGCTGCTGAGTCACACGATCTCGACACCCGACTTCACGACCCAGCTCGCCTCGATGATCGGGATCGGCGTCGGCATCGACTACGCCTTGTTCATCGTGACGCGCTACCGAGAGGCGCTCCACGACGGGCTCGCCCCCGAGGCCGCGGTCGTCCGCGCGATCGACACTGCCGGACGCGCGGTGGTGTTCGCGGGTTCGACGGTCGTCATCTCGATCCTCGGTCTGTTCCTCATGGGCGTGGCATTCGTGCGCGGGCTCGCAATCGGAACTTCGGTCACGGTCGCGGTCGTGATGCTCGCATCGGTCACGCTGCTCCCCGCTGTGCTCGGCATCGCCGGCCACACGATCGACAAGCTCTCGGTGTTCCGCCACCGCCGGCAGGGCGTACGCGCCAGCATCTGGTACCGGTGGAGTCGCGTCGTGCAACACCGCCCCTGGCCCGCGCTCGCAGCGGGG
>JALYLU010000830.1 GCA_030774075.1 Actinomycetota bacterium
CGACGAGCGACTCTGGGGGTTCGAGTGCTGGTGGCGGATCGACCCCGAGCGTGCCGGTTTGACGGCGGACGACCGCGAGCAGCTGGAGACATCGAAGCGTCTCCTTCGTGGACTGCTACGCGACGTTAAGCGAAGCGGCGGCTTCCGAAGCCTGCCGGCGCGGACCTAGGCCGGAGTGATCTTTTCCGCCTGCGGCTTGCCGCGGCGGGGATCCATCCCCTTCTCGTAGGTCACGCTCTGACCCTCACGGAGTGTGTCGAATGCGTCGCCTTCCACCTGCGACCGGTGAAAGAAGATGTCTGACCCGTCCTCGGTCTGGATGAAGCCGAAGCCCCTGTCGCCGACGAGCTTCTTGATCGTTCCGTTGGCCACTTGTCCTCCACGTGCGCGAACACGTCTTCGTGTGTTGTTTGACTGAATGGTACGGCCTAGCGGGGAATCGGGCGGGGGCTGGGGGGCATAGCCCCCCAATCGGTACTAGGACCTTTCCGGTACGAGCGCGTGCCGCCCTGTGACTAGGCCAGACGGCTTATTGCGCCGACGATGCGCTTACTCGCGCGCGACGGGTGGACGATTAAAGCGCGCGGGGCAGGGGAACGGGTATGCGTCGGCCTCGTATTCGGTTCTGGCAGAAGGTCCTCGCCGCGCTGGTCATCGTCGGGGTGGCCCCGATCGCGCTGGTCAGCGTGGTGTCCACGAACAACACACGTAACGACCTGACCTCGCTCGGCGTGACGAACATCCGCCAGCGCTCGACCTCGACGGCGAATGCGATCGACTCGTATCTGGCCAGCCGGCTGGGCGACATCATCCTTGTCGCCAAGCTGCCCGACATCGTGAAGTACGCGACGAACCTCGGGGATCAGGAGTCGCGTGCGGCCGCGCGGACCGCGCTGTCGGCTGCCGCGGCACGCTCACCCGAATACGAATCCGTCGCGGTGGTCGACCCGAAAGGCACGATCGTCGCGGCCTCCGTGCCCACCGACGAAGGCACGAGCGTCGCCTTCCGCGAGTACTTCCTGACCGCGATGAAGGGGACGCCGTACGTGAGCGACCCCTCGTACTCGGTCATCACGAACAAACCGGCGCTCTTCTTTTCGTCCCCGGTCGCCGCGAACAACGTCGTCGTCGCCGTCGTTCGCACGCGCGTGAACCTCGCGGCCATCTGGGACATCGTCGAGAGCGACGCGGGCTCCGTCGGCGTCGGCGCGCATTCCTTCCTGGTGGACGACTACGGCATCCGCCTCGCGGTCTCCGAGACCAAGGGCCACCGCGAGCAGGCCGAGTCGCTCATCTACAAGCCGATCGCAGCCATCGACCCGGACACCGCGAAGAAGCTCGCGGCCGATAAGCGCTTCGGCACGATCACGCCGGACAAGCTAGTCATCGATCCGCTCCCCACCTTGAAGACGGCGCTCGATGGACTCGCGAGAGGGGCGAGCGGCGACGCCGCGTTCTCCTTCGGCGCGGGCTCCGACGAGCAGCGCGGCGTGGTGACGCGCCTCGTCAATAAACCGTGGGGCTACGTCCTCGCCGTGCCGCTCACCACGTACACGAAGGCGGCCGACAACGCGACCTTCGATGCGGGGCTCATGCTCGTCATGGGCGTCCTCCTCTCGTTCGTGATCGGGATCCTCCTCACACGGTCGCTCGTCGGACCGCTCCGCCGCCTGGTCGGCGAGGCCACCCAGGTCTCGACGGGGAACATCGATCTGCGCGAGGCGCATTTCGACACGCGCAGCGGTGACGACATCACGCACGAGGTCGCGTCGGCGTTCGATCGCATGCTGAACGCGCTGCGCTTCTACGCTCTGGCCGACGAGGCCGGAAGCGGTGGCGAGGACTAAAGGTGAACGCGCTCGCCCTCGAGCTCCTGGGCGTCGCGAAGGAATACCTCGGCCCTGCCGCGCCCGCCTTCCTCTCGCGCGAGCTGCACGCGATGGGTGTCAACGCGAACAACGTGGAGCGCAGCCACATCCTCCCGCTCGCAGAGCGCGCGCGCCTGGCC
>JALYLU010000831.1:0-1359 GCA_030774075.1 Actinomycetota bacterium
CGCTGCTGATCCGTCGAATCCGGCGCATCTCGTCGCGAGCTTCCAGCAGGACCGCTGGAATGATGGCGGCTCGAACGGTCTCACCAACGTCGTGTCGAGGGACGGAGGCCTGACTTGGTCGCTCGCGTCGAGCCAGCCGCAGTTCTCGAAGTGCGCAGGTGCGGCGCCGGGCTCGCCGGGCGACTTCAACCGCGCGACCGACCCGTGGGTGAGCTTCTCGTCCGACGGGAGCATCGTGTACTCGATCAGCGACTCGTTCAACGCCAATGGCCCGGCGTTCGGCGGTGCGAGTTCGATCGTCATCAGTCGCTCGACTGACGGCGGCATGACCTGGCAGACGCCCGTCACCGCGCGTGTCGACACCTCTACCACCGTGTTGAACGACAAGTAGTCGGTGACCGCCGACGCGACGTCGGCGTCGACCGCGTACGCCATCTGGGATAGGCTCGTGTCTCCGAGCACGCACGCCAACCCGGGCGCGTTCAACCACTCGCCTGCGTTCCGCGGCCCCGTCATGTTCTCGAAGACGACCGACGGCGGCGTGACCTGGAGCAACGGGCGCGTGATCTTCGATCCAGGCGAGAAGAACCAGACGATCGGCAACCAGATCGTCGCGCCGGCTGCGGGCGCCGCCAGCGGCATGCTGATCGACGGGTTCGACCTGATCCTGACCAAGGGCGGCCTCGGCAACAACCAGCGCGCCACGTTCTCCGTCGCGGTGATCCGCTCGACCAATGGCGGCGCCACGTGGTCGCAGCCGATCATCGTCGCTCAGCAGAGCTTCGCCGGCGTCAGCATCGCCGGGCACCCCGTGCGAAGTAGCGACGAGCTCCCGGAGTTCGCCGCCGGGCCCGACGGCAATCTCTACGCCGTCTGGCAGGATGGGCGCTTCAGCGCGACCGGCGCCGCGAAGGTGGCATTCTCGATGTCGAGCGACGGCGGCCTGACCTGGACGACGCCGATCCGCGTCGATCAGTCGCCAGGCGACACGCCCGCCTTCACGCCGCAGGTGCACGTCGCCTCGGACGGCACGGTCGGAATCAGCTACTACGATCTCGAGAGCGCGACGTCCGCACAACCCGGACTGACCGACACGTTCATCGTGCATTGTCACGCAACGTGTTCCGACCCAGCGAGCTGGGTGGCGGGCGGCGAGACGAAGCTCGACACAACCGGCCCGTTCGACATGACCCAGGCCCCGGACGCGGGCGGATACTTCGTCGGCGACTACGAAGGGCTGACCTCGTCGGGGTCGACCTTCGACCCGTTCTTCGTGATGGCCTCCCCGGTCGCGACCGCCGGCCTCACCGACCCGTTCGCAAACACCGCGGGCTGAGCTCGCACATCGGAGGCTCGGGG
>JALYLU010000831.1:1369-2006 GCA_030774075.1 Actinomycetota bacterium
CTGCCGGACGCCCCCAGTCGCCCAGGCTGCTGCCGATCAACGGAATGAGGCGCACTGTCCTCGCGCCGTTCCCCCTCTCTCCACAGGCAACCACCGTGAGCGCCATCGACGGAACCGTCGTCGCGTGGGACTTCGCACTCAACGCCGCCACGTATGACCCGCGATCCAACCGCTGGACGCGACTGCCCGACTTCCCGCTACGAGGCGGCGAGTGCTACCCGACCAGCACGAGCATCGCGCACCTCGTGATCGGCTGGTACTGCGGCACCGGGGCCACATTCAACGCGCGCACCGGTGTTTGGAGCCGCCTGCGACCGCCCACCTTGGCGCCCCCGCTCGACGGACCTGTGCCCTCTTCCTTGGCGCCCGACAGAACGCGCAGCACACCGAGCTCTGGGCCTACCGGCCCTGAAGCGCCCGTAGACCCTCCCAGGCATTGCCCCGCAAGCCCTCGCTCGCGCTGCCGGTTTTGAAGACCCGCACTAAACCGGCCAAATGCAGCTGTTCTAGCCCGAAGTTCCTGGTACTGCCGAAGCGATTCGCAGGCCGTAGCTGGACTTTCGGCGATCGGTGGGTGGATGCGTGTTGACTACGCGATGACGAGCGCGTGCTCGGCGAGCTCGAGCGCTCTGGCCTG
>JALYLU010000832.1 GCA_030774075.1 Actinomycetota bacterium
CCTGCGCGAGACCGCATCCGGGCTGCGCCGCAACGGGATCGTGGCGTTCGCGGCCATGTCGACGGCGTTCATCGCGCTGTTCCTGTTCGGGCTCTCGTTGCTGATCTACCGCGAGTTCAACCTGGTCATCGAGAACCTCACCGGCAACGTGGAGGTCGCCGTGTACCTGACGGACCCGGTCAACCCCGACACGGTGAAGCGCCTCACCGAGGATCTCGTGAAGCTGCCGGGGGTCGGCAATGTCACCTTCGAATCGAAGGACGAGGCCTACCAGAACTTCCTTCGCCTCTACGCGAACCAGCCGCTGTACACCGAGCACGTCTCACGCGACGTGATCCCCGCCTCCCTTCGGGTGAAACTCGACGACACCGCCCAGTTCGGCCAGGTCACCGCGGCTCTGGGCTGCAGCGAGGGCACCGACGGCAAGCTGAGCTGCACCGCCCCCGGCGTGGAGAACGTGGCCGACTATCGCGACCTGCTGGGGCGTCTCACCTCGATCACGCGGCTGCTGTCGCTCGGCGTGCTCGCGCTCGCGGCCGTGATGCTGATCTCGGCCGTGCTGCTGATCGCGAACACGCTCCGCATGGGGATGTTCAGCCGGCGCAAGGAGATCGGCATCATGCGGCTGGTCGGCGCCACGAACTGGCGGATCCGCGTCCCGTTCATGATCGAGGGTCTCGTCGAGAGCCTCGTGGGCGCGGGCCTCGCGGTGCTTGCCCTGTTCGTCGTGAAGGTGGGCGTGATCGATCCGCTCCGCGGCAAGGTGCAGTTCTTCCCCTTCGTGCAGAACACGGATCTGCTCGCCATCACGCCGTGGATCGTGATCGCCGCCGTCGCCATCGCGTTCGTCGCCGGGACGATCGGGATGCGTCGCTTCCTCGACGTCTGAGGCGGGGTTCGCGTCCTGGACATCGAACGTCGACGCGTGGACTGACGGACAAGCCAGCATCACCCGGAGCAGACAACGTGTTGGTGCCCTCGGCAGTGTGCGACTGACGGTGTTCGCTCACACCGGCCTCGCCGTCTTCTGCCGAAGTCTCTCATAGGGCGTCTGGCCGCCCAGGCTGCCATGAGGGCGGTCGAAGTTGTAGAAGTCCTCCCACTCCTTCAGGCGGTCGTTGAACAGCTCGGTGTCGTCGATCACGACCCCTTCCAGCATCCGGTAGAACTCCTCCGCGTCGATCCGGTGCGAGCGTTCGACCTTGCCGTTGAGCCTCGGGGTCGCTGGCCTTATGTAGACGTGACCGACGCCGGCGTCGAGGACGTGGTAATGGAACTGCGATCCGAACTCGGTTCCGTTGTCGGTCTGGATCACCTCGACCCCGAACGGGAGCTTCTCGAAGACGTAGTCGACGAAGCGGATCGCCGTCTGTTGGTTCAGCCGGTCGTAGATCCGCAGGACCCGGATCCGGGTGCAATCGTCGATCGCGGTGAACTGGTAGTGCTTCTTGCGTGAGCCCTTGAGCGGGGCGATGAACTTCACGTCGATCTGCACTCGGTGGCCCGGCAGCTGCTTCTCATAGCGCTTCCAGCGGTCCTGGTGGCGCTTGTAGCGCTGCGAGCTCGGCAGCCGGCTCATGTCCAGCCGCTTGAGGATCCGCCACACCCCGGACGGGGAGATCTGGATGTCGTGGTAGCGCTTGAGGTACATCGAGATCTTGTGGGGCCCGAAGTGATAGTGCTGGCGAAGGTAGATGATCTTGCCCACGACCTCGGTCCTGGTGGCGTTCGGGCTCGTGTGCGGCCGGCGCGAGGTGTCCCGGAGGCCCTCGATCCCGTCCTCCTCGTAGCGCCGCAGCCACTTGTAGTACGTGGGACGACTGACCCCGTAGTGGCGACAGGTCTTGGCCACGTTGCCGCTGACCTCCTGGCAGTATCGGATCATCGCCAGCCGCCGGGCCGCGTTGCGGGCCTGCTCTCGTTCGGTCATCGGTTCCCCTTCCTTCCGGAGGACCCGATGTGTACACGATGTCCGTCAGTTCTAGAATGGTGCCCTCGGCAGGAAT
>JALYLU010000833.1 GCA_030774075.1 Actinomycetota bacterium
CCGCGACTGGCAAGCGGCAAGACTGGCGAAAGCGAAGGAGGAGCCAGCCGGTCCCGCGAAGGTGGGCGCGAGCGTGACACCGGGGCACGCATAACAAGGCCCTCGAAGGGCAACGTCGCGTGGCAGACCACAAGCCCCTGACGCCTGCGCTTCGACACGTCATCGACTCGCGCCCACCCGCAGCCTAACGACCACCAAGCGTCTCGCCAAGACGCCGGCACCCGCCGGCGCCGACCCCGCGCGGCCCCAAAACCGGCCGAATCGCACCCGCCGACCGTCGCCCGCCCAAACCGACGCCGCAGGAGCCGATCTGCGGCCCTGCGAGCACCACCCGTGACGCGGCCGCCGGGGGAGGGGCGATCTACTGAAGAACCGGCCGATCCGACCCCCGAAATTCGTCAGAAACCGCGTCCCCAGCCCTTGACTTTCATCGGTCGTCCAATGCGGGAGTCGAGGCACAAGCCGCCTAGGCCGCGGTTCGCTTCTTCAGAGTCGCTACTCGGACAGCCAGCGTTCGGAACCCAGCTGGGCCTCGCGTGGGTCTAGAGGGAGCCCGCGAACCGCATAACCTGCCGGGCTCGCGCCGACGGTTCTACGACCAGAACTCGTCCCAAGCGTAGAGGTCGTGAAAGTGCTCCCGACCGTCAGTGACCCGGCCGTCCTTGAGCTCGAAGACGATGCAGTTGCCGGCATCCAGGTGCTTCCCGTCTCGCTCCGCGGTGCTGCGCTGGATGCCTACCACGCGGTCGTCATCATCTGCGAGCAATTGCTGCAACTCGGCCCGGAAGGTGCCCCCCGTCTCCTGCGCAATCTGTCCGAAGTAGGCAAGAGTCGCATCGCGGCCCTGGTAGTCGTTGGCCATCGAGCTCCGCCCCGGCAAGTGCCACACAACGCTCTCGTCGAAGATTTCGATGAGCGTGTCCATGTCGCCCGTGTTGAAGGCCTCGTAAGCGCGCCGCATGATCGCCGCGTTCTCATCTGCGCTCATCGTTGCTTCTCCTTGCTGGTTGGTTGAGTCCGCGCGCGACACTACACCCGTTCCCACCCGTTCCGCGTCCCATGAAAGGGCGACTCAGCAGTACCGCACTCGTGGTACTGCGCGGCCATCGCGGTGGTCTATAGGGTGGCGGCAACCCTCGCGCGTCCTGCGCGGCTATGTCGCAGGAGCGCGACGACTCCCGACAGAGGAGGAGAGAGAGATGTTCCTGGCCACGACGACGGTCGAGGATTTCGACCGCTTCTTGAAGATCTTCTCAACCAAGGGCGCTGAGAAACGAAAGCAGCACGGGTCCAAGGGTTCGACCGTCTTTCGCGATCCCAATCAGGACGACCGGGTCTGGGTGCTCTTCGACTGGGATGAGGAGGGCTTTCAAAACTTCCTCTCCGACCCCGAGGTCCCGCCGATCATTCAAGAAGCCGGGCACAAAAGTAAGCCCCAGCCGGCGGAGCTCGGCGGCCAGTACGACGCCTAGCCCCAGACCCCGAATCGGACCCCTCGCAGCCGCCGGGCTGCGGGAGCAGGCAACTCGGAATCGAGCGTCCCCAGCCCCGGCGCCCGAGACGCCCGCTCGGGACGGAGGAGCACGCGTCTCGCGTGACGCCGCTCTCGCTTCCGCAAATCGCGCATTGCGATAGCGAGCTGACGATCGGCCATAACGCTCGCAGTTCGTCCCTTTCGACCTTTCGAGCGTCTCGGTGACGCGATCGAGGCGCCTCCTTTTCGCGCATTGCGATAGCGGCGGGTGTCGGCTGGCGTGGCGGCTCACTGAGTGCCGGATCTCGCGCAAGAGAGCAGTACGCGTAGTAGCCGGCGCAGTCCTCTCGCGAAGACGGTGCGCAGCGTCCAGCTCAGGCGGCGAGGTCTGACTCGGCCACGACGCGGAGCGCCTGCGCGGCGATCGTGAGCGCCGGGTTCATCGCGGCCGAGGACGGGAAGAACCCGCCGTCCACAACCCAGAGGTTCTCGACGTCGTGGGTCTTGCACCACGGGTCCAGCACGCTCA